>JALZDU010000272.1 GCA_030862405.1 Actinomycetota bacterium
GTGGACTGGTGCTTGGCGGCCAGGGTCTTCAGCATCGATGTCAGGGCGTGCCATCGCAGGATGTTCAGGCGCCAGACGTCGGTGGCGAGCCGGTAGTAGCCGATGATGCCCCGATATTCGGCGGCGTAGGTCTGGACGATGTCGTGGTCGTCCAGGTTCTGCAGTCTCGACCGGTGCCAGGGTTTGCCGTGGCGCCGGTAGGGGGCACATTTGGCCTTGATCACATCCAGCGGTACCCGTAACGCGACGATCCCGTTCACCGACCTGCGGCCATTGGTGAGCTTGTTGTCGCCGTGCTGAACGATGATCTCGTAGCCGAGGTAGCGAGCCGCCCGGGTACGGGCGTGCGTGACCAACGTCTTGTCCGGGTTGAGTTCCAGCGCGAGGTCGTCGCGCAGGAACCGCGCCAGCTGGTCTCTGATGGCCTCGGCTTCGGCCTTCGGTCCGATGAACCCCAGGATATGATCATCAGCGTACCTTGAATAGCGCAGTCGCCGATACCCGGGGTCTCGTGGGTCTCCCGAGGGGATCTGGCGTAGCCTGCGGCGCAGGTCCCGGGCTTGGGCCCGATCCCCGCGTGCGCGTGCTCGCCTCGTCCGAAGACGTACCCTATTGTACCCAGGGTTGGGCCTGCGTCGTCCCCCTCGGGTGTACCGCGGGATCAGAACCGTCTCGGCGAAGACGTCCAACTTATGCAGGTAGATATTCGAGAGGATCGGTGACACCACCCCGCCTTGCGGCGCACCGCTCAGCGTCTGGTGGTATTTCCAGTCCTCCAGGTACCCGGCTTTCAACATCTGTTTGATGAGCCGCAGAACCGGTTATCGTGAATTTTCTCCGACAGGATCCGGACCATGACATCGTGATCCAAAGACCCAAAGCAGTCGGAAATGTCACCCTCGATGAACCACGTGGACCCGGTCCAGGTCGTCTCCATCTCCCGCAATGCGGTGTGGCATCCTCTGCCGGGCCGGAACCCGTGCGAGTGGCCGGAGAACGTCGGCTCGTAGTACGCCTCCAGCAGCAGGCGCACCACCTCCCCGACGAGCTTGTCCGACCAGGACGGCAGTCCCAGCGGCCGTGGTTTCCCGTTCTTTTTCGGGATGTAGATCCGCCGGGCTGGACGGAAGCGATACCGCTCGTGCCGCATCGCCTCGATGATCTGGTCGATCTTGTCCTCGGACATGCCGTCCGCGGTCTCTGCACTGGCCCCGGGGGTCATGGCGCCTTGGTTGGCGTAGATCCGCCCGTAGGCCAGCAGGTACAGGTCGCGGTTGAACATCTGCCGGTACAGTTCGTTGCACGGCAGGCCTTTCCTGCCACGCTCGCGGAGGACACCCAACACCGTCTCGGCACTCTGCATTGCGCATACCCTTCGGTCTGTGGTATCCGATCACCTGTGCCCCTTCGCCCTGCGGAACGGCCTTCCCGTCCTCCCTGGCAGGTCGTGACTCCTGCGACTACTACGGGCACTCTGTCGCCACAGGACTCGCGTCCCTTAGGCGATCCCATGTTTCGCTTGTGTTATACGTTCTAGCACGACGTAGGCGGCCGACTCATCTCCTTGAATGCCCTCACTGGACATCGCTCCGCTTCCCAGAGGATTGCGGCAGGCAATCTGGTATCCTGCCGTAGGGATCGGCACCGGTTTCAGGCGTCTTTCCGGCGGGTGCGCCTCCTGGAGATTAGGCTTCAGGCAATTCAGCTTTCACCATATCGCGCGGATCCCCTAACGCATCACCCCATACGCCTGGGCATGACCGTCAGTTTCCTGGCATGCTGCTGTCCCCAATGTTGCCTTTCGGCGCAGGGTAAGCCATCAGATCCAGAGATATACCTCCCATCCCTCCCCGCTGCGCGGGGGATATAACACTGCGCCCCATGGCGCAGCAGATCTCCTGGTACACCAGGTCGGGTAGCTTCGAGCGCAGTACCTTCCCCGGTCCGCGGAGGTGGGTTTTCAGCTGGTCGTTCGCGGTTTCCTCCTCCCACCGCTGATGGTAGGCCGCGGCCAGTTCGTCGGCCCGCGCGTGCGCGGGGTCGGTGATGGTGGACAGCAGCGCGATCAGCTCGCCGGTGGGGTTGCCGGTCCGGTCGGGCACGTCGTACTCGACGACGCGGGCCAGGTGGATGACCGGCAGGCCGCGCTGGTCGAACGCGTCGGGGACGGCGTTGATGTCGGACAGGTCGGTCCCGGCGCGGGCGGCGGCGAGCAGCCGCTCGCGGCGGGCACCGCGGATCGAGGGTGTGATCAGCGCGGTGAGGTAGGTCCCGTCACCCAGCACCTTGATCACAGGCAGGGCAAGCTGGGTCGGGGCCCGCCACAGCAGCCCCGCGCCGGTCGCGGCGGCGGCATCCCACGCCGGCCAGGAGTAGAACCCGCGGTCCGCGGTCAGCAGCTCATCGGTGCGCAGCCGCGGATACAGCCGGGCGGCGAGGGTCTTCTCCCCGACCCGGTAGGCGTCGAGCGCGGCGGCGACGAAGGCGTGGGTGCCGCACTCGGCCAACGCGACCACCCGCGCCTTCGGGAACGCCGAGCGGTTGTCCCCCGACCCGGCGTAGCCGAACTCCGCGGCGTTGGCCACGCTGTCGGGCACGTCGATGTCGAACCCGTCGATGGCCAGCAGCCGCCACCGGCGCAGGAACGACCCACGCGCGGTGCCCAACGCCACCGCCGGCGCGGTCGGACCCGCCTTGCCGGCGACCGGGCCGCAGGTGCGTTCGAACAGCTCCGGAAACACGCCCCGGCCCAACCGCTTCCGCGCCTGGGTGATCGCCGAGGCGGTCGGAACCGTCCAGCCCGCGTCCCAGCAGCCCCACCGGTCCAGCGACCCGGTGACCTTGGTCGCGACCTCGGTGTAGTCGTCGTCTGGGAACAGGCACAACCCCAACGTCAAATACATGATCACGTGCGCGGGCAGCTTGCCGTCCGACCGTTTCGCCCCGACCCCGCATACCGCGACCGCCTCATCGACCGCATCCCGGGGCACCGCGTTGACCAGCACCCCCAGCGACACCTGATCCGGCCGCACCACCACAGCATCGCTCATGATCGCGCACCGTGACACCATCAGTGGGCGCGATCACCACGCCACGCCGCGGACCCCGGAGAATCAGCAGGTCAGCTCATGATCCAACTAGGCTACGTGGCATTGGGTTGGAGCCGATCGAGGTGCCGATCCACACCAGCTTGGCCAGCAGCCCGTGCAGGC
>JALZDU010000274.1 GCA_030862405.1 Actinomycetota bacterium
TAGTAGTGCACACCCTGTATCAGGGAAGCAGCGCAGTTGCCCACGCCCACAATGGCTACCCGGATACTGCGACCGGCGTGACGCTCGACGCGCCCTTCAGTCATGGTCCGACCTTTCTGGTGTCATCGTGTAATGCTCCGGGTTCGCCTGCTCACGGGCGATCAGTTCGTTGAGCCAGCGCACCTCGCGCTCGCTGGTGTCCAGGCCCATGCGGTGCAATTCGAGGGTGTAGCGGTCGATCTGGTCGCCAGCGCGGGCCAGCGCAGCCCGCAGCCCTTCTCGACGTTCCTCGACCCGGCGACGCCTGCCCTCCAGGATCCGCATTCTGACTTCGGCCGGTGTCCGCGAGAAAAACGCCATGTGCACGCCGAAGCAGCCGTCTTCCCAAGTCTGCGGGCCGGCGTCGGCCAGCAAGGTGGCGAAGTACTCCTTGCCGTCCGCGGTGAGCTTGTACACCCGCCGGGCGCGGCGTGACCAGGTCTTGCCGCGGCCAGCGCGTAGATCCCGCGAGTCCTCTGGGCGCTCGTCGTCTTCGACGATGAAGCCGCGACGTTGCAATCGGCGCAATGTGGGGTACAGGGAACCGAAGGAGCAGGCCCGAAACGCCCCGAGCAGGCCGGTGAGCCGTTTGCGCAATTCATAGCCGTGCATCGGATCGTCGTGGAGCACCCCGAGCACCGCTAGCTCCAGCACACGGCACCTCCTGACAGGGCACTCCGATGTATGTAGCTATTATATCGACCCGATACGTTATCGGCAGTGCAGAACTGCGTCGGCGTCTCACACCGGAACGATGATCACGAAATGGTTGCGTAGGCTGTTGGCGTGCGAACCCAACGGCAGGTGGTGGACTACGCGTTGCAGCGGCGTGCGCTGCTCGCGGAGGTCTACGCCGGCCGGGTAGGGGTCATGGATGTCTGTGACGCGACCCCGTACCTGCTACGCGCGGCCAAGTTCCACGGCGAGCCCAGCTCGGTCACCTGCCCGGTATGCCGCAAGGAACCCCTGACGCTGGTCTCATGGGTGTACGGTGACGAACTCAAGCATGCCGCAGGCTCCGCCCGGACCCTCGATGAACTGAACCGGATGGCCACGCTGTTCGAGGAGTTCAGCGTGTACGTTGTCGAGGTTTGCCGGACATGTAGCTGGAACCACCTGGTGCAGTCATACGTCCTGGGAACCAGGGGTGTCGGCAGTCGGCGGTCCCGCAGGAGGACTGCGGCGGAGTGACCCCACGCCCGTAGCCGGGCGTACCTATCGTCGACCACCTTCGCGACCAGAGTACCGGTCTGGGAGGCCAACGCGTGAGCGACCAGCGAGAAGACGGCGGTCGGCACTCGTGGAATCCGAGTGACAACTATCCACCCGAGCGGTTCGCCCAACATCGACCACCGGGCGGGCCGGCCGACCATCCGGCCGAGGGCGGTCCCCTACCGCCGCATGATGTGCCACCAGCCCTGCCACCCCGGCGGGAGCCCGAGCTACTCACCCACCCCGCCGCCCAGCCCGTCAATGCTGCTAACAGGTATGACGGTTGGTATGGCAGTCGATATGGCGGGCGCCGCAGCCCGCGCCCGGACCCGGGAGGTTCCCGGCGACGGATCCGTAATGTTGCTCTTGTGGGCCTGCTTCTCGCGGTCCTGGCCCCGGTGCTGACGTTCTTCGCCGGCTGGTTGTTCCTCAGCGTGCCGTCGCCCGCGGCGCTGGCGGCGCAGCGCAAGCAGGTCACCACCATCATGGCCAGTGACGGGACCACCGAGATCGGCCGCTACGTGCCTGAGGAGGGCAATCGAATCGCGGTCGGTCTGGACCAGGTTCCGGTGCACGTGCAGAACGCCGTGCTGGCCGCGGAGGACCGAAGCTTTCGATCCAACCCCGGCTTCGACGTCGCGGGAATCGCGCGAGCAACGTGGAAGCAACTCACCGGCGGTACCGGCGGTGGGTCCACGATCACCCAGCAGTACGTCAAGGTCGCCACCGGACGCGATGAGTACAGCATCGTCCGCAAATTCCGCGAAGTGGTCGTCGCTGCCAAGATCACCAAGCAGAGCTCCAAGGAGCAGATCCTGGAGGACTACCTCAACACGATCTACTTCGGTCGCGGGGCCTACGGCATCCAGGCCGCCAGCCAGGCCTACTTCGGCAAGAACGTGCGGAGCCTGACTCCCTCCGAAGCGGCGGTGCTGGCTGGCGCGATCCGATCGCCTTCCCGATTGGACCCGGCCAAGAACCTGGAGCAGTCGGAGGCCCGGTGGAACTTCGTGCTGGACGGAATGGTGGCCCAGGGCTGGCTGACTCAGGCCGATCGGGTCGCGGCGCGGTATCCGGCGACCATCCCGCCGGGGCAGGCCCCGGGCTCACCAACCGACGACCGGGCGCACATCGTCAATCGGGTGCTCGAGGAGTTGGAGAAGCACGGCATCACTCGAGAGCAGCTCGCCGTCAAGGGTGGACGGATCAGCACCACTATCGATGCTCGGGCACAGCGGCTGGCCCGCGAAGCAGTGCTCATCGAGCTGCGTGACCAGCCGAGGAACCTGTACTCCTCGCTGGTCGCGATCGATCCGCGAAGCGGGGGAGTGACCGCGTATTACGGCGGGCAGGAAGGGGATGGCTTCGACCTGGCCGGCGGGCCGGCGTGGAATCCGGGCTCGGCCTTCAAGCCCTTCACCATGCTGGCTGCACTCAAGCAGGACATCGGCCTGAACTCCTTCTACAGCGGCGATTCTCCCCTGGTCATCGACGGTCTGTCCTATGCCAACTCGGAAAGTCGCGACTACCGCTCGTTGAGCCTGCACGACGCGATGACCGAGTCGGTCAACACCGCCTTCGTGCGGCTGGCCCAGGAGGTGGGTGCGCAAGCGATCCGGGATGCCGCGGTCGCGGCCGGTATCCCGGAGCAGATCAATGGCAAGCGGGCCATGGCCGAGCTGGACAGCGGGCAGCCCGCGATCGGTATCACCCTGGGCCAGTACCCGGTACACACCATCGACATGGCCAGCGCCTACGCAACCTTCGCCGCTGATGGGATGCGGCGCGACCCGTTCTTCGTCCGCGAGTACCTCACCGCCGACGGTGAGATCAACTACAAGCACGTCGACGAGCCGAAACAAGCCTTCGACCCGACGGACATCGAGCGCAACTCACGGCTGGCTCGCAACCTCACCGCGACGTTGATCGATGTCGCGAGCAGCTCGAAGATTCCCTTGGAGAGCGGCCGCCAGGTCGCCGCCAAGACCGGTACCCACCAGCTCGGCGACACCGGCGACAACTCCGCCGCCTGGACCGTCGGGTACACCCCCTCGATCTCCACCGCGGTGTGGGTGGGTGATCCCGCCAACTCGGCGATCAAGAACGGGGACGGCAGCGACATCTTCGGCCGAGGTCTGCCAGGAGCGGTCTGGCAGCGATTCATGAACACCTACCTCGCGGGCGCTCCGATGGAGACCTTCCCCGAGTTCAAGCTGATCGGCCCGGCGGCCCGGCCCGCTGTGGCGCCGGCTCCGCCGACGCCGGCCAAGCGCGAGCGCGTGCGGACCACGCAATCCGCCAAGCCTGAACCCGATTTCGACTCCTTCCCCATCCCGATCGAGCCTGAGGAGGAGCCGCGCAAGCCGTCCTTGCGGGACTGCTTCCCGTTCGGATGTGACGACTCCCCGCCGGAGGAGGATGACGAGGGAGAGGATCGTTAACAGCGTTGCCGGTAGCTTCGTAACGTCATCGCCGTGCTCCTTCGCCAGATGAATGCCGGCTCCGCCAGGCGGATCGACGGGCGCTCCCTGACTCCGTCGCAGCGGGTGGTGCCTAGCTGGACCGATCCGGTCTCCCGGCTGGCCAGCCGAATCGTGGGTGGACCGCTGGGCCGGCACGCGGTGGTTGGCCGGCACTGGTTCTGGACCCCGCTACGGGTGGTGCTGCTCCTCGCGACGATCACGTTGATGCTCGGCTGGCTGGCTAAAGCGCCGTGCCTGCAGACCTACCCGGACAGTGCTGGCGTGCTGCAGGTGGACTGGCGCGACGGCTGGCAGTACCGGGCGATGTGCTACTCGGACACGGTCCCGCTCTACACCGCAGAGCGGCTGGACCGCCCCGGGTTGGCAGGCCTGCCGTATGCCACCTCGTGGATCGAGAATCGGGGCGAGCCGGGCGAGCAGGTGCGGTATATGGAGTACCCGGTGATCACCGGCATGTACCAGTGGGTCGTCGCCAAGGTCGCGCAGTCATGGCTGGCAGTGGCCGACCGCGGCTGGCTGCCCGGCTCGGCGCCTGCCGTCGTGTACTTCAACATCAGCGCGGTGTTGCTGGCTGCTGCGTGGCTGGTGACGGTCTGGGCGCTGGTGGCGCTGTCGCCGCGACGACCGTGGGACGCTGCGCTGGCGGCCTTGTCGCCCCTGGTGCTGGTACACGCGTTCACCAACTTCGATGCGCTTGCCACCGCGCTGGCCACGACGGGACTACTGGCCTGGGCCCGGCGCCGTCCGGTGCTTGCTGGGGTGCTGCTCGGGCTGGGCGCAGCCACCAAGCTCTACCCGCTGTTCCTGCTGGGGCCGATCCTGCTGCTGTGCCTGCGAGCCGGCCGGTTGCGCGCCGGGCTGCAGGCCACCACTGCCGCGTTGCTCGCGTGGATGATCGTCAACCTTCCGGTTGCGATGCTGTTCCCGGCCGGATGGGCGGAGTTCTTCCGGCTGTCCCACCGGCGCGGCGCCGACCCGGACTCGCTGTACACCGTGGTGTCCACCTTCACCGGCTGGCCTGGCTTCGATGGGCATCTGCAACCCGGGCAGACCCCCGTCGTACTCAACGCGGTCAGCGCGGCCCTGTTCGTTCTGGCCTGCGTGGGGATCGGCTGGGTGGCGCTGGCGGCCCCGCGCCGCCCACGGCTGGCCCAGCTGTGCTTTTTGGTGGTCTGTGCGTTTCTGCTCACTAATAAGGTATGGAGCCCGCAGTACTCGTTGTGGCTGGTCCCGCTCGCGGTGCTGGCGATCCCCCAGTGGAAGCCGGTGCTGGCCTGGATGGTGCTTGATGCGCTGGTCTGGGCACCCCGGATGGCCTATTACCTTGGCATGGACCGCCAGGGCCTGCCCATCGAGCCATTCCTGGGCGCTGTGCTGCTGCGCGACGCGGCAGTGTTACTGCTGATGGCCCTGGTGCTGCGGCAGATCTGGCGCCCAGACCGCGACCCGGTCCGCGCCACTGACAACGAAGACCCCCACGCCGGCCTCCTCGCCGACGCCTCCGACACCCACGTGCTACGGCGTGCATCCCAGCCACAGCCCCAGTCTGGGACCGAAACGCGGTTTAAGGCCGCTGAGGCTGCAGTCTGGGGGCCGAAACGAGGTTTTGAGGTTGGCTAGCGGCAATCCAGCTGTTCGCGGAGCCAGGCGATGTCTTCGGTCTGGGTGTCGGGGTCGGTCTCGAGGATGACGGTGGCGCCCGCGGCGGCGCACACTGCGACCAGCTGTTCGGCCTCGATGGTGCCTTGGCGCACCGGTGCATGGCGATCCCGCGCCGAACCGAACTCGTCACGGGAGTTGTTGCAGTGCACGAGGTCGATCCGGCCAGTGATGGCCGTGACCCGGTCGACTACGCCGGCCAGGTCTTCCCCCGCCGCGAACGCGTGACAGGTATCCAGGCAGAAACCGACGTCGTAGTCACCGATCGCGTCCCATAAGCGGGCTAGCGAATCGAACCGCCGCGCCATCGCGTTTTCTCCACCCGCGGTGTTCTCCACCAGGATCCGAGTGCCGAATCCGCCCTCGGCTGACTGCCGGGCGAACATCTTGCGCCAGTTGTCGACACCTTGGGTCGGGTCCTCACCCCTAGTGACATGTCCGCCATGTACCACCAATCCGTGTGCCCCAATCGTGGTAGCTGCGGCCGCGTGCTGAGCAACCAACTTGCGCGATGGAATGCGGATGCGATTGTTCAACGACGCGAGATTGATCACGTACGGCGAGTGCACATAAATCTCTAGGTCAGTAGCGCTCAACTCGGCGGCGTGAGGGTGCGCTGGGGGCGCCGTCCAGGCCTGCGGATCTGCGAGGAAGAATTGCACCGCCGCTGCGTTGCGCTCGGTAGCTGCCGTGATCGGGTCGCCATCGTTGACGTGGGCGCCGATGCGCATGACCGCAGCCTAGACCGGGACGCGGAGACCGATCGGCGCACCCCCGCAAGGACCACTCTGAGTGCACAGTGAGTGCACAGCGTAACCACGATCTGCTGAAAGCGCTGGTCACCGTCACAGCGAGGCTCTATGGTCGTTACTCTCACGACACAACCGGGTACTGAGCGACGCGGAGGGACCTATGGGTACACGGGCGAGAGTGACAACGGTTGCGGGAGCAGCCACGTTACTGTGCGCCGCGAGCGCGTTCGGCGTGGGCTTTACCGCCCTCGCTGCACCCTCCACCGTTTCGACCGAGGTGGCCCAGGCAGCAGCTCCATCACCGATGCTGGTGGGCAGCTGCGGGGATACGGTGCGTGGCGCTCCAGGACAGCCAGTAGGTGTGCGGACGGCAAGCCTTCCTGTCGTCGACGTGGGTCGGGTGCCCTCCAACGGCTCGTCCACTCTTGACGCCACCCCTGCCTTACGCGAGATGGCGGGACCGGCGGCACCGGCGTGTGCCATCACGGCCGAGGCCATTTCGCCACTCACCGCTCCTGTTGAGGAAATGATCAATCCCGCTCTGGCTCCGGCCAGGGATGCCGTCGGCGGGACGGTTCCGGCCCTGGGTCAGCCGTCGTCGCCCGGGGCGCCAGCCGCACCGCCGCCTGCGGCGCCCGCGGACCAAACGCAGCCGGCGGCGGGGCCGCCAGCATTGACCCCCGCGGGCTTCGGTCCGTTCTTCGGGCCGATGTCACCGCCCTTCCCGTACGCGCTGGGCCTCTACAGCAGCGGGTTGCCGCATTACAACTATGCTGAACTGCTGGCGATCGGTCGTCCCGGCTCACTGGGACGGCTCTCGGCGGGCATGCTGACCGCGGACCTGTTCGGTACGCCGTCAGTGAGCAACACGCCGGCTCTCGGCAAGCAGAGTGCCGCGGCTAACGACGTCGCCGCCGCAGGTCGGGCGTCGGCGTTGGACGCCAGCGGTGTCGATCGCATCGCGCTGCCGGTGCTGGTGGCGGTGTTGATGCTGGCCAGTGTCAGCGCTGCATTGCTGCGC
>JALZDU010000484.1 GCA_030862405.1 Actinomycetota bacterium
GCCGCGTCCGCACCCCGATAGAACGGCCGGCACGTCAGCCAGCCCACATAGGGCTGCTCCAGGTCCTCCGCGAGGATGTGCACCGTCGGTGGGTGCACCCCACCGGTTTCGCGCAGCAGATCGTCCAGCGCGCCGCGCGCCGCCTCCTCGATCCCGGCCACCAGCTCCACGTCAACTCACCGCCTCCCGCGTGCGGCCAGTGTGCGAAGTGCCCCCGACAGAACCGGTCCCCCCGCGTGGTTCCGTCGCCCGGTGAACTGCCGGTTCACCCCCTCACCCGTCGGCCGGATCGTTCTACGTCGCGGCACCGCGTCAAGGGCGACGGTGCGCGGGGGCCCCTCCCGCCTCCGGCGGCCCCGCACACCGCCGTCGCACGCGACCGCCTCCGGCGGCCCTTGACCCGGCGCCACTCCGCAGATCCGGGCCTTCTATCGGGTGAGGGGGTGGTGTGGTCAGGGGCCCATGCCGCGGCCGCCGCCAGGGCAGGACGCCGGCCCAGCTTGCGGAACTCTCACGCATTCATTGAAGCCAGTGCAGTAGTTGTTGCGAACGGTCCGCGCTCGCTGGAAGGACGTCGACCGTGAGTACCGCCGCCCGCACCAGCCCGATCACCAGCAGCGCCGGCTCCGACCGGCGGCGGTTGACCATTGCGACATCTGCGCCGACCTCGGCGTCTCTCGCTCCACCTTCTACGAATGGCGCACCAAGGGCCGCGGACCTCGCTGTATCAAGCTCCCCAACGGCGAGGTTCGGGTCAACCGCGGCGAGTACGAGCGCTGGCTCACCTCGCTGGAGGAGGCGACCCGATGAGCCCGAGCTATGACGTGCGCGTGTGGACGACGGAGACCGTGCCCGGCGCCCGAGGCAACAGCTTCAAGGTCCGGTGGGTTGTAGCGGGTCGCCGCTGGAAGCGGTCCTTCCGCTCGGCCGCCCTGGCGGACAGCTTCCGGTCCGAACTCGTCGCGGCGACGAGGAAGGGCGAGGCGTTCGACACCGAGACCGGGCGGCCCGTCGTGGCTCAGGTAGCGCCGCCGAGGAGCTGGTACGAATTCGCCTGCTCGTACGTGGACATGAAGTGGCCGGACGCCGCCGGAAAGTCACGCGCGGGGATCGCCGAGACGCTCGCCACGTTGACCCCCGTATTACTGTCGGAGCGGCGAGGCCGACCCACCGAGAGCGACATGCGAGCCGTCCTCTACGGCTGGGCGTTCAACACACGAGCGCGAGCGACGACCGACCCGCCAGCCGACGTTGCCGACGCGCTCCGATGGCTGGAAACACACACGATGCCGGTCACCGAACTCGCAAAGCCCGAAGTGATCCGCTCCGTACTCGCGCGGATCGCCAGCAAGCTCGACGGCACACCAGCCGCCGCGAGCACAGTCGCCCGGAAACGCGCTGTGTTCCACAACGCGCTGGAGTACGCGGTGGAACGAGGTCTCCTATCACAGAACCCGCTCGTGACATGGAAGACGAAGAAGCCACGGGCCGTCGAAGTGGTCGACAAGCGAGTTGTCGCCAACCCCGAACAAGCCGCTCGACTACTCGACGGCGCGGGGCAGCAGGGCCGCACCGGACGGCACCTGGTCGTCTTCTTCGGCTTGATGTACTACTCCGCCCTGCGACCCGCTGAGGCCGCGGCACTCGGCAAGGGCGACCTCGCCATCCCAAGCGACGGGTGGGGAGAGCTTTACTTGCCCAAATCGGCACCAACGACCGGGGCAGCGTGGGCCGACAGTGGGAAGCGGCGCGACCGGCGAGGGCTGAAACACCGCCCGCGGGAGGAAGTGCGGGTCGTCCCGTGCCCGCCGCCACTCACTGAGCTGCTGCACAACCACCTTGCAGTGTTCGGCACCGGCGCCGACGGCCGACTGGTCCGTGGGGTGCGCGGTGACGACCTGTCGGACAGCACCTACGGTCGGGTTTGGCAGAGGGCAAGGGCGTACGCGCTGACAGATGAGGAGGCAGCCTCCCCACTCGCTCGGCGACCGTACGATCTCCGGCACGCCGCGGTATCCACCTGGTTGAACGGTGGTGTCCCGGCAACCCAGGTTGCCGAATGGGCGGGCCACAGCGTCGCCGTCCTGCTGCGGGTCTACGCCAAGTGCATCGCCGGGCAGGGTGCTGCCGCCCGGGAGCAGATCGGCCGCGCTCTCGGTCTCGGATGAGTGCGGTCGGGCTGCGCCTGTCGACGGGATGGCACGGTGTGGCAGGCCACCGGCGGCACACGGCAGAAGTTAGGCGACCCGGGCCGGCTGTCTACGTACCATATCCTACGTGGTTTGCCAGCCGGCCAACGACGGCACGCGAATCCCCTAATCGCACGGTCAGACGCTTCGAGGACATGATCCTGCGCTTCACAGTTGATTCCTTCTCAGATTTGTGAGCGCTCCAGGATGTGTAGGCGGAATCCCTGGCCCCACAACTCGTCATACTTTGCTCGGACATCGTCCAGGGGCCACGCGTATGCCTGTACCTCGTCGGAAAAGTCTCCCGGGCCGCGCCACACTGCGTCGTAGCGGATACCGTCCGGATGGGGGGCAGCGTGCAGGATGTGTAGGCGGAATCCCTGGCCCCACAACTCGTCATATTTTGCTCGGACATCGTCCAGGGGCCACGCGTATGCCTGTACCTCGTCGGAAATGTCTCCCGGGTGGCGCCACACCGCCGTGAGCTTCGGGACACGACTCCTTAGTATTTCGAGGTCAACTGAGTAGTTCCAATCTGAAAATCCGGTAGGGTCCTCTCTCCGGAAGTTCCACGTTTGGGTTTCTTTTTGAGGTCCGCCTTCGCTAATATCGAGTTCAATCGACGCCAGTTTGTCGTCCTTGTCTGCACTTGCAATGAGATCGAAAGCTTTGTATCCGTATTGGAGAATTTTCCCTGCCGTGACCTTCTTGGGATCTCCACTGTTTTGAAGCCACTGAGCGACGGCGTTCGTTAACTTATCGACCCATTGGGGGCGCTTGGCCCAATCCTTAGCGAAGTCCTCGTCGTATACAACTAGACCTCCTCGGACCGACGACCCCTCGTCGATCCAGCTATCGTAGATAACATAATTCGGGTATTTCGTTTCATTATCATTGATATTAAATTTGGGCATGACTGCTGCCTGAGTCTGACTCGGATTCCCAGTAGCCAATGTGCTAACAGTATAAAGTTCATCAGCTCCAGTGACGTCTTCAGTACCGCGACAGTGCACCTTTGCAATCCGAATCGTCACGTGCGTCATCTCTGCCATTCTAGCTCCCTCTCATTTCTTCCCTTCTTTGATTGTCGCAGTGATAGTTTACAGCAAGTCAGGGTCCAGTGATAGGATCCTGGCAAAGTCTCCGGGCTTGGATTTTCACCGGGGTGCCGGGTGTGTCCCCTGAACTACAGGCATGTGATTTTGATCATGGTTCCCTGTTCGCGGGGTAGGTTCGGGTCTAACTGTCGCGTCGGTGCGCCGGGTTCCACGCTCCGGGCGATGGCATTCCATGATCGTCGGTCAGGGTGGTGGTCAGGTTGGTGCGGGAAGCACCTTGACTGCTCGCCAGGCGTTGACCACCTCATCGACCCGTGGCCAGTCCGCGCGCAGGTGCAGCCACCGTTTGCGGTTGGTCACTGATGCGGTGGCGGTCGCATGTGCCGGGCGGCTCCTGGGCGGCCAGAGTCTGTCTGTGTCACCAACGCGATGTTGTTTACATCTAAGATCGCCGACAGGTACCGTTTGAGGTGTGTCGGCCCGGGTGTGCCGGCAAGGCCGTGGGAAGGGGCTTTGACGTATGGTCTCCCTGCTCGCATCGTTGCTGGTGGTTGGGGTTGCGCTGCTGCCTTCTCAACTCAAGCTGCAGCCGCTACAACGAGTAATGTCAGCATCTGAGTTGGTGGCGAGGTTAGCCTCTGGTCAGAGCGTCAACGAAGTCGATATTGTCGTGGAGGGGGACCTCGACTTGCGTCCTCTTGGCACTGTGGCCCGTCCCTTTCGGTGTCGAGAGTGCACATTCTCAGGCTCTATTGACGCCACTGATGTAGTGTTTAAGGGTGTCATTGATCTGTCTGGTGCCACCTTGGAGGGTGCTCTGCTCCTGACGGGTGCGCGGCTGGAGGCTCCGTTCCTCCTCGATGCGACACCTGCCCGCAGGAGTGAGATCCATGAACGGACGGATCTAAGACTGGCTAGATTCTCTGACTTCGCTAGTCTGGACGGTGCGCGCTTGCTTGGACCCATCGACGTTACTTCTGCCCAATTTGCGGGCGGAGTGTCGTTCGCGGAAACGGAGTTCTTGAGCGAGGCCGTCTTTGACCGTGCACAATTTGGGTCCATGACCTCGTTCACTGGTGGGTCAACCGAGGGGCTGAGGATGGAACGAGCTACGTTCGCGGGTCCTGCCGTCTTCCGGCAGCACACATTTGGCGCTGATGCTGTTTTCACCGGCGCCACGTTCCAAGGGCCGGCCAACTTCACATTGGCCGAGTTCGAGGACCAGGCGTTGTTCGATTCT
>JALZDU010000492.1 GCA_030862405.1 Actinomycetota bacterium
GCATTACTGGACGAGTACCTGGACAACACCGGGACGGCGTGAGGCGCGCTGTGCCAGCGCTGACGGGCGGCGTCGAGTGGCGAACTGCCGTCACCACGAAATCCCGCCCGAACCTCCGGCCGGGACCTGCCTCCTTCCGCCACAGCCCGTGCCCACCGTGACGCCGACATCCACGCCGACCGGGGCGCCGGACAATCGTTCAACGGCGTCGTGGCCGCGATAGCTGGCTGAGAGCAACTCCGGCGATGACCAGGAGCATGCTGGCGATCTCGGCTGGGCCGATCGGTTCGTCGAGCAGGAGCCAGGCACCCAGCCCCGTGAAGACCGGGACGAGGTAGTAGATGATCGCGGGTCGGGTCGCGCCCATCGTCGTGACGGCCCGGCTCCAGGCGAAGAAGACCAGCAGGGAGGGGAAGATCCCGATGTAGAGCAGCGCGGCGGTGGTGGGTTGGTCGACCGGAAAGGCCCGGTGAGGCTGAGTTCGACGAGGTAGACCGGCAGCAGCATCACCAGGGCAAGGGCGAAGGTGCTGAACACGAATGCGGTGATTGAAAGCTCCGCAGGCTTCCGCCCCACGAGGACCGTATAGGCACCGAAGGCCATGGTGGCGAGCAGCATGATCAGGTCACCGGCTGCGAAGTCGAGGGTTGCCAGCCTGGCGGGGAGCTCCCTCGCTGATGAGGAGTAACACGCCTGCCACCGCGAGTGCGATGCCCGATGAGTTTCGGAGTGTCACGCGCTCGCCGGAGACAAGCCGGGCGAGGATGACGATGGGCGAGGACACGGCCACGAGCGCGAGGTTGATGGCCTCGGTGGAGTGTCCGGCCTAGTAGACGAGGGTGTTGAAGAGCGCGACTCCGAGGAAGCTGATGAGGGCCAGGTATCCGAGGTGGCGCCGAAGTAGGTGGCGTGCGGCGACGGTGGCTCGCACGGCGAAGGGTGCGAGCACGGCGGTGGCGAGGGCCCAACGCCAGAAGTTGAGCGCGACCGGTGGCACGGCATCGCGCAGGCCGCGGGCGAGTACGAAGATGCCCGCCCATAGCAGGGTCGCGAGCACGGCAAGTGCCACCCCGAGGACGGAGACTCGGAGCCTGGCCCGCCGCGTCCGCTCGGTCGTCCCGCCGGTCACGCTCGTCGGCTGGCACTCGGGGCTGCGAGCGTTTCATCGGCGCGGTCGGTGAAGTCCCGGACGACGGGGTGCGAGCGGTACGGCTCCAGGTCGCGGACGAAGCCGGCGAGCTGTTCACTGCCGCGACCGACCGCAACTTCGTGACGATGCTAACCGCCTCGTCACCTTCCGCGCAGGCGGCCTCCACGTCGGCGTCGCGAGGATCGAGCCGCGCCGTGGCGAGCACGGTGTGCATTAACGCACGAACGTTAGCCCTGTAACCACCCACGGATGCGAGATTCCAAAGTCCGCAGCTCGGGGCATCTAGAACGAATTTTTGCATACTGACTACTTACGTCTCGTCCAATTTGACGTCGCCCGCCTGCTAGAGTGTTCGCAATGCCTCGTTCACCTGCAAACACGTCATAGTAGTGCTCCTTTGGATGCGGATCATTTCGAATCTCACTCCAACGCCACCCCTCAGGCAACTGCTGTGACGCGAGGCCCCATACCTCTATCTCCTGCCAAGCTTCCTGCGCAAAAAAGCCACGGCCAGCCCCAAGTGTTTCACCTACCTCACGCTCTCGCGCATCTAAGACTCGCCTCCGCCCTTCCTTGCCGTCTCGATCAACCAATAGAAGAAATAAGTCAACAAGCGGGTACTGGTCCACAATTGACATTAGCATCTCGAGCCTGACTGCTTGGTCAAGGCCACCCAACAGTGGATTCGTCAAGACTCTAACATTTGCACTCGGCCTCTCGAGCCTACGCATCATCGCCTTAACAAGAGGCTGCAGAATGTACTGATCTAAACGAAAATCCTCGGGAATCACAAGGATATTTCGGCTCATGCGGCTATGCCGCTCCTGATCCCGCCTTGGACGGCTTAAATTCTTCGCTGCTGAAATTGACGGTGTCCTCGAACCATCCAGCCGCCATCAATTGCGCTATGTCGTGGTTCTTGAGAATGCGTTGAGCTTCTGGCAGCTCGGTAACGCCAGCTATGCGCGCTCCCCCTTCTTGTGTTCGATACGCGAGAGATGCATGCCTCCTCTGTGCTTCGCTCAACTGTAGTAGTAAGTATGGTGAGTGAGTAGTAGCGACCACTTGAGTCCCCGTATTGGCCACACTCCGATCAATTAACTCGAGGAGCAAATGTAGACGATTGGGATGTATGCCGTTCTCAAGCTCCTCAAAAAACGAGAATCTTGCCCGATCAGGTCCCATCAACGCGGCGATTGTTGCCAAGAATCGTACTGTACCGTCGGACGCAGTGGTAATAGGTGTCTTATGACCGTCATCTTCTACCAAAATTGCGAGCACACGGCCGCTGAAATCTGTCTCGAACTCAAGATCGCGGGCATCCATTGGCGTTAGCTGAGTGACCCAGTCCGCTAATTCGCGCCGCATGTTCTCGTCTACAGCGATACTTTGAAGCACTGATGAAAGGTTCTCTCCGCGATCTCCCATTGTCGTGACCCCAGCTTGGGACGGTTGGCGAGCTGCGTCTGGGGACAAATCGAGAAACCTCATACTGCCTAAAGCGTTCATCGCAGCGTTAGCGTTACGTGCCGCCCAGTCCGGCACCAATGAGTGCACAGGAAGCTGGGAAAGGATTGGCTGACTATTCAGAAACTGGACATTGCGCGGAGCTCCCGGCCCCATCTTTCTGACGCGGGCCAAGATGTGGAGAGAATCCGAGGACCCAACAGCGTGGTCGTCTGGATGAGTGTCGAAGACGTACGCCTCTTGTCCTCCTAGCTTTAAGCGCTCAAGGCATGTTCGAGGAACATAATCTGGCTCAGTCACGTGAACGCTAATGCGGTAGAGCGCTTTTCTTATTCGATGTCCGTCGACATAATCAAAGTTGAGCCGCAGTGTGAAACGCTCGGCTCCGCTTCGAACAATTTGTCGAGAGCCACCTCGTACCCCCCGCCACTGAAGAACTCCTCCCTCAATCCACTTTTCACCGATAGTCTCGGCTAGAGTGTATCCCCTCGAAACACCATGCAGGAACCGAAGGGCATCCCGGACGTTGCTCTTGCCGGACGCATTAGCTCCAATCAACGCAGTAAAGCTGCCGAATTTGATCGTCGCGTCTGCGAAGTTCTTAAAGTTTGTGAGCCTCAGGATGCGTAGCACAGCCCTAGCATACTCCAAGGCGTCCCGAACCCAGGCAAGCAGGCCTCACGTCGCAACGGGACGTCTACGCCACGGCGTCATCGAGGCGCGAGCGCCTCTCCGGGATACCGGCCAGTTCCTCGAGAGGTGATCCTCCACGTTGCGCCTAGCGGTGTCCTGCGGATAGGTCGATCACCACATCGCCGAACAGCACCATCGTTGAACTCGCCGAGATGTCACCCGATCCCTCGTGCACCAGGATGCACGAGTCTGGACTACGCTCGCCCAGATCCGTCTAGTCCACTGTCCTTGGTGACCGGGCTGCCTCCGAGGGTGGATCAGGCGAGGCCGAGGGCGATGCCGTCGAGGATGTCGTGCTCGCTCACCACGAGCTCGTCGATGCCGGCGCGGGCGTGCAGCTCCTCGGCGAACACCCGGACGATCACCGCTCCGCCGGCGATCACGTCCACCCGGCCGGGGTGGATCGCCGGGTTGCCGGCTCGTTCGTCATGCGTGGACGCCAGCAGAGCTGCGGTGGTGGCGCGGAGCTGGCCCAGCGAGAGGCGGGCGAGGTGGGTGCGCGCCGCGTCGTACTCGGGCAGCTCCTGGGCGATGGCGGACAGCGTGGTCACGGTGCCCGCCACCCCGACCCAGGTGCGCGCCTTGTCCACCGGCACCTG
>JALZDU010000493.1 GCA_030862405.1 Actinomycetota bacterium
GGATCAGCCCGCCGCCTGCCGAGAGACGGCCGCTAAACCATGATCCACGATCTTGAAACGACCCTGCCTCGCAGGGCGCGTGTGCTGAACCGCCGGTTGACGGATCCTTAAATCCTTAACTCGCTGGCGAGGCATCACTCGCAGCAGCGACGCGCGGGAACACGTGGGCGCGCACATACTCACGCAGTTCGGGCTCGTGCGCCGCGAAGAGCGCCGCCCGTTCCTCGTTGGTCGCCAGCGCCGAAACCTGCTCCGTAAGAGCTGGCAGCACGGATGCAAGCAGCCGTGCCTGGTATCGCGGCATGGACTCGGCCGACGCGGGTCTGGCACCCGGCAGCAGGTTCTCCGCGTACAGTGCATCCGGTGGCATCTCCCGGTAGAGGATATCGTATTCGGTCATCAGCCCAGGAAGGTCTCGGAACAAATCGTCCTCACCCCGCCCGGTGGCCAATTTGTGCGCAAGGGTCACCCAAATAGTGAGCTCGTGTTCCGGGTGGTGGTATGCCTCCACCACCGTGAGATTGATGAAGTTGGCGATATCCATCTCCATCGCAAATCGCCGCGGCTGCTCCAGACAGAGGTCCACGAGGTTCTCCACAAAATCGTCAGCCACCATAAAGCGTTTATTGCCAACGATGAAACCCAGGAAGATTTGCCCAACGGCAGTGGCGGTCGAAATGTAGCGCCTGCCGTCACGCTGAGCCCAGTAGACCGGCCCTCCAGCACTGGACACGATACTGCGCAGCTGGTCGACACGGAGGTCAGTGGCTAGAACGGTCAGGGCGTTGCCGCTTTGGCTGGTCGCGTCCAGCGCCTCGGCGAACTCACGGCGCACAGCGCGCAGCGCCTCGCAGATCGCCTCTTCCCACTGCTCAGCAGATTGTGACGACATCACGCCTCCTACAGTCGTCCAGCAGCTCGCACCAGGAACTTTACCAGCTCGGCCTTAGTCTCATTGGCCCCGAGCATGGCGGCTACCTCGCCCAACGGCATGCCCTCAGCGCCCTCGAAACGTCGTCGGATCATCGCGATCTCCGCATCGGTCACCTCGGTTCTGCGCTGACGTACGACCGTCGACAAGTCAGACAGGGTGGGATCACGAGGAGCAGTGGGACTGTCCGTACCACCCTTGGTCATCGGCGCCTCGTCATAAAATCTCTCACTTCCGCCCTCACCGAGTAGCAGCAGGTTCGTGACATGCGCGTTCGGGTTACGCTCCGCTTCTGCGATCATGGCGGCGAGGAACATTGTGCCAGCCACCGGCTCGAGCGGCCCGCCGAGGGCAGCGAGGCGGGCCAGATCAGCGAAGCGTCCCCCAGTGTGCCGATGGCTGGTGTAGGCGAACCGGTCGATGATGCTGCGAGCGGGATCGGAGTCGAGTTCGCTGAGATCTCTCAGCACGCGCCTGCTCGCGACAAAGACCTTGCCGCCGAGACTTCCCCGGTTGTTTCCGACCAACTGGTCGGGAACTATATAGTTGTGCTGGTGGTCGACGAAGTATGTCCCCCCTGCGAAGCTGAAGACATTGCCACGGAATTGAAGAGCGTTACCGCCTGCCGGCAGATGCGCACCGGATGCCCCTCTGTAGGCGCGCGCGGCTGCATGCATGAGGCGGTCGAAACGTTCCTGAAGTTCCTCGTTCTCGTTGGGCTCTGTGCTGCCGGTCCGCTCCCGCTGCGCAAGAATCTGGTTTCTCGCTTGACCCAGCGCGTCGTACACCATTCGGTTCAACTCGATTTCGCTCAGACCCAGCGCAGTGTAGGAACCGAGATCCTTCAACTTGAACCGCGTGCCGATACCAACGAGGTCGGCAGCCATTTCCCGCAAGAGTTGCTCAAGTGCCTGTTTCTTATTTTCCTCCTGCAGTGCGGCGTTCTCTAGGTTGGTGATGCGCTCCGCATACTTCTGACTGAATTCCTGGATAGCGTTGACAGCGTCGTTGTTTCCCGCCTTCTGTAGATCAGTACGAGCAGCGTTCGCCTTAGCCGTCAGATCGCCGGGGGTACTGGCCATCCTGATCTGCAGGCGTTTACTCTGCAGCACCGCGTTCAGGGTGTGGGGCTCGCCTGACATCGAAAAGCCTTCAGTCGCCTCCACAGGACCACCGAGGTTGCGCTCGGGTGTATCGGCCTCGGGATTGACTTTAAGATGTGTCTTGAACTTGCTTTGACCTGCCGGCACAAGGGTGATCTCAGCGAGCTTGAACCGTGATTTGATTCGCGGCAGCACGGCCGCAACACTCTGCGGAGTCGCACCCGGTTTGACCATCTCAGTGTCGGCGGCCCGCTCGGCGTCAGCGAGTGCACGTGTCTTCTCCTGTTCGGTCCGCTTGTCACTCTTCTTGCCGAACTTCGCCTTGAGCTTGGCCCACAGTTTCTTGCCGAAGGCGACGATTTTGTCGACTATCCAGTCGACGGCCTTCATGACAGGCTTGGACAGGGACTGGAAGAGTTTCTTGACCTTGTCGGCGAGACCGCCGATGCCGAGCAGGGCGGCGAGGAAGCCGATCAGCACAGGGATCGCGGTCACCAGCGCGGCTTCGATGAGGCCAGGAACGCCACCGGCGCCGCCGCCGGCGATGGCGATGACGGCGTCCAACACCGCGTTGACGAAGGCCATGATCTGGGCGCCGCGTTCCACGATGAACATGACGATGTCGATGATCGCCTTGCAGGCCTTGATGAACGCCGAGGCGGGGTTGAGCAACGAGATGAGCCAGGTGATCCCCGCGATGATCACCGTGGGGATGAGGTACTGAGCGATCTTTCCCAGCAGCGTTTTCTTGAGGTCGCCGACCTTGGCCTTGAGTTGCTCCCAGACGCCGCCGATGCCTTCGGACTGGATCTTCTGCGCGAGCGGCACTGACGACTCGACGGCGCCCATCGCCTGCTCGGGGACGCCCTTCGCGACTACGCGGCCGCGGATCGCGGCCCAGGTCAGGCC
>JALZDU010000515.1 GCA_030862405.1 Actinomycetota bacterium
CCTCTGCGCCGAGTGGCGCAAACGCCTGGGAAGCATTCTCCTACTTGGCGGACTTCAACGCCGGGGCGGACGGGTTTCCGCCCGCGCTGATGTTCGTCGAGCTCGTGGCCCTTCAAGTCGGTGGCGAGTTGGGCGCCAACCTGACGGAATGGAACAACGATCAGGCGCGTCGTCTCCGGCTCGAACCTGAGCTTCGGGCGCGCCGGGAGCGACGTCCCTCGCAGATTCCGGTCGACTCCCGACTGCACCTGATGATCGTCGTGCAACCCGACGGGATCGACCCCAACAACCGCTACCTGCTCTCGCACTGGCGGCAGGACGATCCCACGCAGTGGCCCCCCGCGCGCGGTGACACTCAGATGGCCGCCTTTGACGAACTCGAGCGGTGCGTCGACGACCTGGTGGTCAGCGCCGAGCGGGCGTGGTCCGGGCATGGGGGCCCAGTGGCGTTGGAGTTCGTGCTGCCTCGCGCGTTGCTGAACCTCCCGGTCCATCGCTGGCACAAGGAGCACGATTCGGGAGATCCACGTCCGCTCTGCCTGGACTACCCGATCGTGGTGCGCTCGCTCGAACGCATGCGGTCGTCGCAGTGGCACCGGGTGTGGCATCAGCGCTGGCAGATATTGATGACGGATCCGTCGGCGGCACGAGTTCACTTCGGGCAGCCGGCGGACACCGCGGAACGCCATCGTATCGACGCTGTTCTGAGTGATGGGAAATGGGCGCTGATGGTGCTCACCGCGCCGCCATCCACCCAGCCCCGGGCGGGCGCGGACGAGCTGGCTGCGGCGTTGCGCTCGGGGCTGCCAGCACTAGTATGGCACCCCCAGGCGTCGTCGGACGATCTTCGGGAGGTCGTCACCTGGCTCGTCGACGGCGACCGTTTGGCTGATCTACCTGGGCGGGCACAGGCCTCGCGGCAGGCTGCTTTAGGAGCGTCGGGTGCACCGTTCGATCTGACTATCGTACGCGATTTGGTGGTACTATGGGACGATCCGCATCGTCTAGTGGTTCTCGATCAACCGCCAGGCCAGCCACAGCCAGAGGGGGACATCGCGGTTGAGCGTGAACGAGCATCCTGACGAGGTGGCGCCGGATAGCCGTGCACCTCGCTTCGACACGCCCGACTGGTGGGTCTACCGTGGCACCGGTCGGCCCTTGCATGACATTCCGCTGACTGACCTCCTCCCACCCGCGCCGCCGTGGCGAAACTTTCGTGGCGGCCCATTGCCTGCGCATGACCTGCCTCCCGAGGACGATGGTGAGGCGGAACGCCGACTCGGCTCAGAGTATCATCTGTCCGAGCGTGACGTGGACCCACATGAAGTGGACATGGTCAATGCCGCACTGTACCTGCGCCGCCCGTTGTTGGTTACGGGGCGTCCAGGCACCGGTAAGTCGAGCCTGGCCTTTCAGATCGCCCGGGAACTGCGACTGGGCCGAGTGTTGCGGTGGCCAATCACCAGCCATACCACATTGAAGTTGGGTCAATATGGGTACGACGCTATCGGGCGGGCACAGGCCGCCGGAACAAGGCAGGCCGTGGCCCGGTGGGGCAGGGATATGGGCGGCGAGGCGGTGGACTCGGCCGCGGTTACCGATCCGGTGGATCCGTCGCAGGAGCCGCCGATAGGTGAGTTCGTGCGGCTCGGCCCGTTAGGGACGGCGTTCCTGCCCAGCAGGGTGCCTCGCGTGCTGCTCATCGACGAGCTGGACAAGAGTGAGGCGGACTTGCCGAACGACTTGTTGAGCATCTTCGAGGACGGCGAGTTCACCATTCCGGAGCTGGAGCGGGTGAGCAACCGCTCCCCCGAGGTGTCCGTGTTCACCGACGACCCGGATGCAACGGCCACCATTGTCGGTGGCCGAGTACGGTGTCACGCCTTTCCGATGATCGTGATCACTAGCAACGGGGAGCGGGACTTCCCGCCTGCATTCCTGCGTCGGTGTCTCCGGCTGGAGACACGAGCACCTAACGCCCACCAGCTCGCCGCGATGGTGGCGTCCCACCTGATGGACCCAGATGGTGAGCACCGCCTGCGGCTGGTCCAGGAGTTCGTGGACCGAAGCGCGGCGAGTGGGGGCTTGCCTGCCGACAAGCTGTTGGACGCGGTGTATCTGGCGACCGCGGG
>JALZDU010000518.1 GCA_030862405.1 Actinomycetota bacterium
GTCTACGTCTGCGTACAACACAAATACGGAGACAGATGCACACGGGAGTTTGACATCACAGCGGAAGATGGTCGGTATCTCTAGTCTACCGGAAATGCCCAAGCCTATTACGGTCGATATGTTAAGGTTAGCGGCCAAGGACAGAAGCATCACCGCGGAGGACGTCCATTATGTTATGTTTTCGAAACCGCCGATCGGAAAGAGAGGATACAACGAAGATGAGGTCGATGCCTTTCTTGACCTAATAGAGACCCAACTCAAGGATCCGACAGCTGGCCGCCTTACTGCTGAGAATGTCCACAATGTCGCGTTTTCGAAACCGCCGATCGGAAAGAGAGGATACAACGAAGATCAGGTCGATGTCTTCCTCGACTTAGTAGAGGCCGAGCTTCGATTCAGAAACCGATCTTGAGATCTCACCGATCAAATAAATACTCTCTGTTGGTCTTCTGCAGGATCACACGACCTGCTATCGCCCCGGCCGCGCCGGACTCTTCTCATCCAACCAAGTGGGCCTGCCGCTGCGCCGCACCCTGTTCCGCGCCTGCATCTGGCGACCGGCCCTCGTCCGGGCAGGGCTCCTTAACCGAACTGGACGCGGTGCACAGTCAAGGGCGCAACGGTAGACACCTGGTGGTGTTCTTCGGGCTGATCTACTACGGCGCCCTCCGCCGGGCGGAGGCTGCGGCGTTGGGCAGGGCGACCTTACGGTTCCCGGGGATGGGTGGGCAGCTGTAACGGGCGCTCAGGGGCCGATCTTCTTCGGTCCGGTGACGTCTGGCACTGTGTTCTGAACCCGCTCGTGCCGAGCTGGGACCTGCAAACCCATCCATCCCTTCGATCTGGCCCCTTCCCCTTCCTTGACGGAGTAGCCGCCATGTTCAACTCCACAGCCGTCGTTGCAGGCGGTGCGCGATGAGCGACCTCGCGGCGATCGTCCTTCTCATCGGCGCAGGCGTGACGGCCGTCACCTTCGCCGTGCTGTTCGCCAAGCGCTACCCCAAGCGCCGTAGCTGGCTGGCGTTCGGCATCGTGGTCGGCCTCGCGGCGATGTTCCTCTGGCCGTTCACTCTCTGGGCGGCGCTGGCCATGTGGCTGACCGGGTTCGCGCGGACCCCAGGCTCCCAAGCACCCGGGCCATCAGGAACTGGTCAGCCAGCGCCAGCAGACATAGCCGCTCATCCTGCAAGCAGAGCGGTGGCAGATGCACATCTCCCCAAGAAAATCGTCATCCCGCTGTGCTCACTTGGGGCACTCGTAACCCTCGTGGTGATCGGCTTGACAGTCGAACCCGTGCCTGCGTCGGAGACCGGCCCTGTAGCAGCGCCAACCACCACCGCACCACCGACCAGCAACAGCGCCCTGCCACCCACAGTCGTTGATGTGACCGATGGTGACACTGTCTATCTCAGCAACGGGCGCACCGTGCAGATCATCGGGATCGACAGTCCCGAGACCGTGGTATCCGGCAAGCCAGTCGATTGCTGGGGATCTGAAGCGACGGGCTTCGCTCGGCAGACCCTGCTCAACAAGTCGGTTACGGTTATCACAGATCCTACTCAGGATCGGATGGATAGTGCGGGCCGCATGCTGTCATACATTCTGCTCCCCGACGGTCGAGACTTCTCGGTGCTGGCCGCTGAAGGTGGGCACGCTCGCGCCTACATGGACAAAGTCCCACCGCAGCGCTATGGAGCGATCTCGGCTGCAGAGTCGCGGGCTCGTGCCGCTGGCCTCGGGTTGTGGGGGCCAGCGTGTGTCCCCCCGCCGCCTCTGCCACTACTACCGCTGGCTCCCGAGCCCGAGCCAGAGCCGGACAGTGGTGGTCTCGCCTACTACGACAACTGCTCGGACGCACGCTCGGCTGGCGCTGCGCCGCTGTATGCAGGTGACCCCGGCTACCGATCGGGTCTGGACCGCGACGGCGACGGTGTCGCCTGCGAGTCCTAGCGTGGATCCCACGCAGGCGGTTCGGTGCAACCTTGACGAGACGGCTTGGACTGGAGTCCGGAAGTGTCCGGTGCTGGGGCGAGTTGGCGCTAGCCTGGGGCGGCGTGGGGCGCTCGCACGTCTCTTCGGTCTTGCCGCTGCCACGGCGGTTCCCTCCGATCTTTCTGTGATCGACTTGTTGAGCTTCGCCCGTGCAGGTCGTCATCCTGGCGTCACCGAATTTGAGAGTTGGGGGGAGCTCGGGGTGGGCAACCTGCGATAACGGCGAGTAGCCGGGCGGTCTCGATCGTCTCGGTGTGGCGCTCCGCCAGACCGAGCAGGTCACTGGTAGAGCTGCCGAATGACAGCCGGATCAGCACAACGGATGGG
Source organism: Actinomycetota bacterium (assembly GCA_030862405.1). GTDB lineage: Bacteria > Actinomycetota > Actinomycetes > Mycobacteriales > Pseudonocardiaceae. The sequence continues at coordinate 2,320 of JALZDU010000518.1, forward strand.
GGGCGGAGTGATTCACCGCGCCGGAGCAGGTGAACATTGCCGGTACGATGGGCGCTGCGGATTTTCTCCGTTGAGGGCTTGACCACAAGCGTGCCGCTGCCCGTACGGGCCTACACCTTTGGTCAATGGCCAACCTGGTGCGCGAGTACCAGGCTGGCAGACTTGAGCTGTTTGCCCCGCTCGGCAGGTCCGGCTCGTCGCGCGCAGTTGAGCCTGGCTAAGGACAGCGCCCGGCGGCGGGCGATCGAGCTGCGCCAACAGAGCCTGTCGATCTAGTTGCCTGGCCGTGCTGCCGGCTGGCAGCGTTCACATGAGGTCATCGAACTCGCCGGCCTTGCATCCTTTGATCCAGGCGTCCATCTCGGCGCGGGTGAAGAACACGGTGCCGGCCTCGCGGTGGCTGCTGTTGCGTACGGCGATCCTGCCGTCAGCCAGCGGGGCGGTCTCCACGCATGCCCCCTGATCACCGCTGAAGCTGGACTTGCGCCACGGTACGGTGTCCAGCTCACGTGTCGTGCTATCCGGACAGTCGCTGGTCATGCCTTCTCCTCCGCAACGTTCTGGATCATCGTCGCTGACTCATCGGGTGACAGGGCGAGCACGCACAAATGCTCGAACGCGACGGTGTGCGCGTCGATCTCGTGGGGTTGCTCCAGGTAGGCACCACCCGAACGATGCTCAAGGTAGATTACCCCAGGGTCAGTTGCCCAGGGGAAACGAAGTACCTGGAACGGGCCGGCAGCCATGCCGGGGTGCGCGCCGTGCGTGTACGGCACCACCTGCACGGTGATCTTGGGGTGGCTCGCCAGCTCCGCCAGGTGCCGGAGCTGGTCCCGCATGATCGTGGGGCTGCCGACCATCCGCCGTAGCACGGCCTCGTCGAGCACCACCCAGAGCCGCAGCGGGTCGGGCTTTCGGTACAGCACTCCCTGCCGGGTCATGCGCAGCTCGACGTGCCGTTCGATCACGTCCTCGGGGCGCTCGGCCGTGCCCCGGCGGGCCACCGCGTCGGCGTACTCCCTGGTCTGGAGCAGGCCGGGAACGAGCTGGGCCTCGTAGCTTTGGATCTGTGCCGCACCCTGCTCGAGGCCGACGAACAGGGAGAACCAGCTCGGCAGGGTGTCGGCGTTGTAGCTCTCCCACCAGCCCTTCTGCCGGGAGTCCCTGGCTGCCTGGAGGTAGACCGGCCAGCGGTCCTCGGGCACCTGGTACAGCGGCAGCAGCACCTCGTCGAGGTCACGCACGACCACCGGACGCTCCGCGGTCTCGTAGTAGGACACCTTGCCCACGGTGCACCGCAGCGCCTTGGCCACGTCCTTCTGATCGAGCCCGGTTTCTCGACGCAGCCGGGTCAGCTCGAACGCCAGCCAGCGCCGCCACACCGTGGGACTCGACATCTCGGGCATCCGCACCTCCTTCCCGTCAGGGCGCTCGGCGCACCAATGTCGCGCCACCACGACCGCCGGCCTGGTGCACCGGCCGGTTGGCCACCCAGAGATACCGCCAGTCCTCCGAGACACTTGCGATCAGTAGAACCGAAGTTTATGTTCTACAAGCACTGACATCCGGCTGGTGGAGTGCGAGATGACGTTGAAGCCTACTCACCCGCTGGTCAGCACACCGCTACAGGCCGGGAGGCGACCATGTTCAGCGCGACACCCCAGCAGGGCGGTCCACACCGGACGAGCCACCACACCGCACCGGCCGCTGCGGACCCCGTCGCTGAGCAAGATCGGGACGTCTGGGACGCGCTCGTTCCGGACCCCTCGGGCCGGGAACCGCTCGGTGACGAGCCGGAGTTCGCCGAGATCTTGGAAGGCATGGTGGCCGACTTCGCGCCCCGCGTGTTCGCGGTGGTGCAGGTGTACGGCGAGCGGGTGGACGGCCGGATCGCGGCGTGGGGCCTGGCCTTCGAGGACCATGCCGCGGTGTTCGGCATGGACGGCCGGGTGCCGATGACCAGCCAGACGCCGGAGGATGCGCTTCCCGGGTTTGCCTGGGGCAGGCACATCACGACCCGGCTGGTGTGGGTCAACCCTGCCGCGGCCACACCCGCCGACTGCGACGAGGATGTTTCGTGACCAACGATGTACTGAACGCCTTGAACAGGGTGGCGTAGAGAGTGAACGTCTCGGCGTGGTCGAGGTGGGCGTCGAACTTGGCCATGGAGTCATCACGCTCAGCCTCGGTCAGCGTGCCGATCCCGATGATCTGCTGTCGTAAGTGGCTGACGACTGCAGCAGCAGCTTCTGGGACAGGTCACCAGCGCCACACGCGATGTGCGCGTCGATGCCCACATTGACCAGGCCCGCGCCGCACAGCATGCCGGGGAGCTCCCGCCCGAGGCCCTGTACGAGCTGGGCGACCTGATCAGCCTGGTCG
>JALZDU010000522.1 GCA_030862405.1 Actinomycetota bacterium
GGCAGCAGCTGCGGCTCGGGCATCTGTTCATGCCACGGGTCACGGTCGGCTAGCAGCGCGGCGGCGGTGCGGATGGTGAAGTCGCCCGGGATGACGCGGTCGAGCTCATCCCATGTCACCGGGAAGGACACTGGCACGCCGGGACGGGCCCGCGGGCTGTAGGCCGCCACCACGGTGGCGCCGGCGGAGCGAGTGGAGTCCAGGAACACCTTGCCGTCGCGGTCTTCCCGGATGAAGGCCGTTGTCGCGATGTCGGGTGCGAGCCGCTCGGCTCGCGCGGCGAGAGCCCTGGTCGCCGCCGCGGCCTCCTCGATCCCGACCCGGTCGTCGAGCGGCACGAACACGTGCACGCCTTTCACCCCGCTGGTCTTGACCGCGCCCGCTAGCCCAGCGTCGGCCAGGGCCTGCCGCACGAGCTGGGCCGCCCGGACCACATGCGGGAACGCGTCGCCGGCCGGCGGGTCCAGGTCGAGCACCAGGTACACCGGATGACTTGCACTGTCCGATATCAGCGCCGGGTGGTATTCCACAGCACGCTGGTTGGCGAACCACAGCAGCGTGCGTCGGTCATTGCATAGGGCGTAGGCCACTTCGCGGCGGGACGCCTCGGCCCACACGGTGGTCGTCAGCACCCAGTCCGGGGCGTATTTCGGCACGTTTTTCTGCATGAACGGCTGCTGGCCAGGCCGCACGCGGATCACTGACAGCGGCCGGTCCCGAAGCTCGGGCAGGATGCGGTCCCGGACGGCGTCGAGGTAGTCCACCAAATCCCGCTTGGTCGCGTTCGCGCCGTCGAACAGGGGTCGATCTAGATTGGTCAGCTCGACCCCAGCGCGGAACTCCGCGGCACTGGCGCGGCTCACCCGCACCGCCTGCCAAGCATGATCGGCACCATCCGTCCTCCCGTGGCGTCCGACGGATCGTCGAACACTCCTCCTACCACCTCAGCGGTGCGGCGGCCAGCGGGAACGGCGCGGCTCAGATAGCACGATCTCTCGCGGACTGCGGTCTGGCCGTAGGCCGCGCCATGAGGCGTGCCGCAGGCGGCCGTCAGCGGTCCACTGGCGGTATTCAACCTCGCCAACAAGGTCCGGCTCGATCCAGTGCGCGTCGCGGGCATGCTCGCGGGGTACCACCTCATCGAAAGGGCTGGTGGAACGCGCGTGGCTGCTCAGCATGGCCAGCAGATCTCGAAGAATGCGGTCGGTGAAGCCGGTGCCGACGTCCCCGACGTAGCGCAGTCGTCCAGCTTCGTCGTACACGCCCAGTAACAGCGCGCCGATGGTGCCGGCGCGGTTACCTTCACCTGGGCGCCACCCGCCGATGATCACTTCCTGGGTGTGGCGCAGGGGGGTTTTGATCCACGTGCTGGCTCTGCGGCCCGGTTCGTAGCGAGAGTCCAACCGCTTGGCGACGACACCTTCCAACCCGTGTTGACCGGCCAGGTCCAGCAACACCGAGGCGGCGATGCCGGTGTGATTGGCCGGGGTGCCCACCGGCCCGCCGTTGAGCTGCAACTGATCCAGCAACTCGCGCCGCTGTACGTAGGGTTTGACCAGCAGCGGCCCGTCGAGATGCAACAGATCGAAGATGTAGAACTGCACCGGCGCCGAGCGCACCAGAACCCGGGATGGGTGCCGCACATGCATTCGGGACTGCAGCCGCCCGAAGTCCGGGCGGCCGTGCTGATCGAGGGTGACCAGTTCGCCGTCCAGCAGCACCGGCCGGTCCACCAACTCTGCCAGCGCATCGAGCTCGGGATAGCCGGCGGTGATGTCCCGGCCGTTGCGCGAGGTGGCACGCACCAAGCCAGGAATCGCCGCGACGATCGCCCGGACACCATCCCACTTCCACTCAAACGCCCAACCGGCACCGCCGGGAGCCGCACCGAGGCTTGCCATCATCGGCGCCACCGGATCAGGCAGGGAGACAGCCACTGCCACATTGTCGGTGTTCGGCGTTGCTGTTGGCGTGCCAAGCTATACCTTCGGCAGTTCCTGTTGCCGGCCGACGAGTGCGGCGAGGGGATCCCCGCAGGTGTGGACTCGGTCGATCACCGTTCGGGCGGTCCAGCGGTCCGGCCGAAGGTCGGGATCGTCGAGTTCTTCCCACTGGATGGGGACAGACACCGGCGCTCCAGGGGCGGGCCGAGCGCTGAAGGGAGCCACCAGGGTCTTGTTGATGGCGTTCTGGGTGTAGTCCAGGCGGGCCAACCCTTCCCGGCGGTCTTTCTGCCACTCCCAGCTGACCAGATCGGGCACCACATGACCGATGGCGCGGGAGATCTTCTCGACCCATGCTCGGGTGTCGCTGAAGGTGTAGCCGGATTTGACGGGTACCCAGATCTGGATACCCCGCTTGCCGGTGACCTTCGGCATCGCTGCCACGCCGACGTGGTCCAGCGCTACCCGGTACAGCCGCGCGAGCACCAGGACGTCCTCGAAGCTGCTCGCCGAGCCGGGATCGATGTCGATCAGGGCCCAGGTCGGCTGGTGCACATCGGGTAGCCGGGAGGTCCACGGGTGCAACTCCACCGCGCCGAAGTTCGCCAGCCAGACAAGAGCGGGCACGCTGTCGATGACGGCATACCACTGGGTCTCCCCCGGGTCGGCCTCCTCGTTGCGCCAGCGGGTCAACCACTTCGGTGCGTGGCTGGGAACCTCCTTATGCCAGAAGCCTGGGCGGTCGACGCCATCGGGGTACCGGTGCGAGTTCACCGGGCGGCCAGCCAAGTAGGGCAGCATAAAAGGGGCGATCAAAGCGTGGTAACGGATGAGGCCTCGCTTGGTGATCGGCCGCTCCCCGTCCCGCGCTGGGAACAGCGCCTTGTCCAAGTTGGTCAGCTTGAGCTCGCGTCCCTGCACGACCCACCGGCCCTGGTGGCCGAGCGCGTCGAGCGCGGCGAGCTCTTCCTCGGTGGGCGGGTCCCATGTCAGCCCGGGGGCCGGGTCCAATCGGACGGCAGCTTTGCCGGCAGGTAGGTCGCTGCGCCACAGCGCCTCGGGAGCCGCTGCAACCTCATCGTTCGTGCGTCCGGTCTTGACCGACTTGGGGTGGTCCTCTGGGTTCCATCCGGGCTGCGCGTGGTCGTCGTTCTTATGCAGCAACAGCCATTGCTCTTTGCCCGGCCGGTCTTTGTCCGTGCGGACGAGGACGAAACGACCGGCGAGCTTTTCACCACGGAGGTCGAAGTGCAGCTCGCCGCGCTCGATCGCCCGTGCCGGGTCATCACTCTTCGATGGCTGCCACGTCCCCCAATCCCACACGATGACGTCGCCACCGCCGTACTCCCCGTGCGGAATGACGCCCTCAAAGTCGAAATATTCGAGGGGATGGTCCTCAACATGGACCGCCAGTTGCTTAGCCTTCGGGTCAAGCGTCGGCCCCCTGGGCACGGCCCAGCTGACCAGCACCCCGTCCAGTTCCAGCCGCAAGTCATAGTGCAGGCGGCGGGCGCGGTGGCGTTGCACCACGAACCGCCCCGAACCCGCCGCCAGCTCCGACCCGGGGGGCTCTGCGGTAACCGAGAAATCCCGCTTGGCCCGGTACGTCCGCAGCCGCTCCTGCCGGTCGCTCATCGCACGCTGCGGTCAGTCACCCGACGCCTCGGCCACGGCCTTCTCCAGCTCGGCACGGTCCATCTTCGACCGGCCCGGGACGTCGAGGTCGCGGGCCATCTCGGTGAGTTCGGCCTTGCTGGCCTCCGCCAGACCCCGCTCATTGCCGTCGTGGCGGTCCGGCCGGCTCCCGCCGCCGCGGGCGGAGTCGACGCTGCGCTGCAAGGCCGCCAGCAGGTCGGACATCTCGGTGGCCGCAGGCGGTTGCGCCGCGGTGACCAGCTCGCGGCCGTGGCGCTTGTCTTCGATGAGCTGCTCCACGCGTTCGCTGTAGGCGTCGTGGTAGTCATCCGGGCGCCAAGGCCCACTCATCGACTCGATCAATGCAACCGCCATGTCCAGCTCCTTGCCGCGAGCCGGTGACTGTTGCGGCACGATGTCCAGGTCATTGGCCGGGTGACGGATCTCGTCGGCGAAGAACAGGGTCTCCAATGCCAGCACGCCCTCATCGGCGCGGATCGCGGTGAGGTATTCCTTGCCGCGCATGACGAAGGTCGCGATGCCCGCGCGGTTGGTCCGCGCCATGGCCTCGCACAGCAGCGCGTAGGGACGGGCGTACTGCTCGCCGCTGGGAGCGAGCCAGTACGTCTTCTGAAAGTAGATGGGATCGATCTCGTCGAGATCGACGAATGTGATGATGTCGATGGTGCGGGAACGACCCGGGGCAATTGCCTCCAGCTCCTCCGGCTCGACCAGCACATAATCACCGCCACCGACGTCCTTGCCTTTGACGATATCGGCGTAGTCCACCTCCTTGCCGGTCCGCTCGTTGATTCGCTGGTAACGAATGCGGTCAGCAGTGCCGCGCTGGAACTGGTGAAAATGGACGGTGTGATCCTGGGTCGCGCTGAAGAGTCCGACCGGGATCACCACCAGGCCGAAGTTGATAGATCCTGTCCAGATAGCCCGTGCCATCGCCGTTGACCTCCTATGGCACCTGCCAGGAACCGGAAGCTCCTACTCTCCTGACTCCGGCTCCGCCATCTGCCGGTGGGCAGCTGCCTTGACCTTATCCGGAAGCACACCGCTGGCGACGCCTTGCGCCCTGGTCGTGACCGAACCAGCGATGATCTTGCTTTTGCCTTCCATCAGGGCATCGAAGCCTTGCTTGGCGACCTGGGCCGGGTCGTCCTTCGAGCTTTGACCGACCATGGTGTCATCCATGCCGGCGCGGTGAAAGAAGTTCGTTTCGGTCGGGCCGGGCATCAGCGAGGTGATGGTGACCTTGGTGTTCTTGAGCTCGTTGTCCAGCGCCTCGGCAAATGACTGCAGGAAGGACTTCGAGGCGTTGTAGACCGCTTGGAATGGACCCGGCATGGTTGAGGCGATCGAGGAGGTGATCAGCACTCGGCCGTCGTCGCGGGCGACCATCTCCGGCAGCAGTCGCTTGGCCAAGTGCACGGTCGACCTGACGTTGAGGTCGATGATCTTGAGCTCGTCGGCAAGATCGGTGTCAATAAAGGCACCACCCTGGCCGACGCCGGCGTTGAGCGCGGCGGCGCTCAACGGCCGCCCGGTCGCCGTGATCGCCGCATAAAGTCGCTCGACCCCGTCGAAGGTGCTGAGATCGGCCCGCACAGAGTGGACCTGGGCGCCCGTGGACCGCAACTGATCAGCGGCCGACTCCAGGGCGCCGTCCTCGGCGGTGACAAGCAAGTCGAAACCATTCTGGGCGAACTGCTTGGCGAGTTCGAAACCAATACCGCTGGAGGCACCAGTCACAACAGCGAACGGCTTGATGTCAGTCATGAGCTTGGCGTACCCATAGTGGATACCGCGTAGTCATCCCGTACCCGCTGATTCGTCGTGCCCCGCTGCGAACTGTCAAGTAGGTTGCCGTCATGTGGACAGCGCGGACGAATCGCGCCAAGGTGGGACATCTGGCAACGATGGCCGCGGGACGGAGGGAGGGCCATGAGTGACTGGCAACACGACGACTACTGGATGCATGACGGGGCACCTCTCCCGGTCGCATATGCCGGACAGGCCGCCGAAGCAATCCGCGAGGCCACCTACCGGATGCAGCTGGCCCGGCAAGCTCCCCAGCGCTTTGACGTGCACAGCCTGACTGCGATGGGCGCCGCACTCGAAGACATCACTCGGGGGCTGGCGCAGTTCGCCGGGCAGGTCGCGGCAGCGCTTCCTGATTCGGCTGATCAACACCTGGAGGCATCCCAGGAGATTCGCGACGGACTGGTCGCCTTCCGTATCGCAGTCCTGGACGCGAGTGTCGCAGCGCAATCGCTCGGGGCGTCCGCCACCTCGGTGAGCGATGGCATAATACCGCACCAGCGTCACAGGTGAACTCGGGCGCTGGCGATCAACCTGCCATCCCGACTGAAAAACCGTCCGGTGGCCAACCGCCGTCCTCCTGTTGCCGACGGTGAGGCGCAGTCGTAGAGCACCCATTCGTCGATCCGAAACGGTCGGTGGAACCACATCGCATGGTCCACGCTGGCGGCCACAAGATCATGACCGAGCGTGTGACCGTCCCGGCTGCCACCGACCACAGCAAGGTCAAATCCGAGGCGAAGGCCCTGCTCCTGTAGCTGGAACGACGCAGACAGCGGAAAGATCGCCTTGCCATTCTGGATCGCCACTACTCGCCGAGTAGTGAACGACCGCCCGTCGCGAATCCGGTCCATGTCGTGATAATCGGCACCCGCGGATCACCGGCCCGGATGAAATTGGCGTGCAGGGAATGCACCCCGCGCTCAGGCGGCACGGTGCGACCGGCCGCAACCAGCGCCTGACCGGCGACCTGCCCACCGAAGATCCGCACCGAGGGCTCCAAAGGGCTGACGCCGCGGAAGATGTCGTCCTCGATGCGCTCAAGGTCCACTAAGGCCACCAGACGATCCACCACCGGCTGACCGCGTGGCACATCGCTCACGCTGGTTTGGACGCTGTCAACCAAGGTCCTCTTCGCCCAGGCGGTGCACCCGAACGAGATTAGTGGAGCCCACGGTCGCCGGCGGAGATCCCGCCACGATGACCACCAGATCGCCTGGCTGGTATCGCCCGATCGTCAACATCGCTTGGTCCACCTGCCGGACCATTGCATCGGTGCTGTCGACCCGGGGTACCAGGAAGGTCTCGGTGCCCCAGGTCAGCGCGAGCTGGCTGCGGACCTGAGGCTCCGGGGTGAACGCCAGCAGTGGTAGATGGGTGTGCAGCCGGGCAAGCCTGCGGACAGTGTCACCAGATTGGGTAAATGCCACCAGGGCCTTGGCCGCCAACCGCTCCCCGATGTCGCGGGCCGCGTAGGACAGCACACCCCGCTTGGTCCGCGGCACGTGGTTGAGCGGTGGGACGTTGGGCGAGTCCATCTCAACGGCCTGCACGATACGGCTCATGGTCTCGACGGACTGGATCGGGTAGCGACCGACGCTGGTCTCCCCAGACAGCATGACCGCGTCGGCGCCGTCGAGCACCGCGTTGGCCACGTCGGAGGCCTCCGCCCTGGTTGGCCGAGCATTGCCGATCATGGAATCAAGCATCTGGGTGGCCACGATGACCGGTTTGGCGTTCTCCCTGGCGATCTGGATGGCCCGCTTCTGTACCAGCGGCACAAGTTCCAAGGGCAGCTCGACCCCGAGATCGCCACGAGCCACCATCATCCCGTCGAAGGCCAGTACGACCGCCTCGAGGTTCTCCACCGCCTCAGGCTTCTCCAGCTTGGCGATCACCGGCAGCCGGCCACCAGGCACCTCGTCCATCGTGCGGTGCACCATATCGATATCGGCTGGGGAGCGCACGAAGGACAGCGCTACCAGGTCCACCCGCAACCGCAGCGCGAACTCCAAGTCGGTGATGTCCTTGGCGGACAGCGCCGGCACCGAAACACTCATCCCGGGCAGAGACAGGCCCTTGTGGTCGCTAACCGTGCCACCTTCGACGACCTCGCAGACCACGTCGGAGTCTTCGGTCTTGCGGACCACCAAGGCGACCTTGCCGTCATCAACGAGCAGCGCGTCACCTTCGCGGGCATCGGCGGCGAGCCCCGTATAGGTGGTGGAGACCCGGTCGTGGGTGCCGGCGACATCCTCAACTGTGATCCGCACCAAGTCGCCGGTGCGCCATTCCACCGGTCCGGCCGCGAACCGTCCGAGCCGGATCTTGGGTCCCTGGAGGTCAGCGAGGATCCCCACCGCTTTGCCGTACTCATCGCTGGCCTGCCGGACCATCGTGTAGACCCGCTCGTGGTCATCGTGCGTGCCGTGGCTGAAGTTGAGGCGGGCAACATCCATGCCGGCCTCAACCAACTCGCGGATCTTCTCCGGGGTCGCGGTAGCCGGACCGATCGTGCAGACGATCTTCGCTCGTCGACTCACGGTGCCCAGGGTAGCGGTGCGTAGTACGCGTTCCGATAGCCGCCAGGTTGCGTGCGAGTGACCAGCCGGACACTCCCGAGCTACCATCTACACGTCCGCAGACGCACGCTGAGCCGGGGCGCGACCGTGGAGCGTGTCTGGCTCCTCCCGGCCACGGCGGGCCAGCAGCAGGTAGAGCATTGCACCCAGGAACACCACGACGGATGTGATCACGTTGATCCGCTGCCCGAAGACCATCGTCGCTGGATCAGTACGCATCAGCTCGATCCAGAACCTGCCCAGGGTGTAACCAGCGACATAAAGCGCGAAGGCCCGCCCGTGGCCGAGGTGGAAACGCCGGTCGGCCCAGACCACGAGCGCCGCGACGCCCAGACACCACAGCAGTTCGTAGAGGAAGGTTGGATGCACGATCTGCACCGGGGGGCCCTGCGCGATCCCATTCAATGGATCGAGGGCACCGGTGGCCGGGTTTACCCGCTCGCGGATCTCCAGTCCCCAGGGCAGTGAAGTCGGGCCGCCGTAGAGCTCCTGGTTGAACCAATTGCCCAGCCTCCCAATGGCCTGGGCCACCACGATGGCCGGCGCGACTGCATCTGCCATCGCCGGCAGCGGGACGCCTCGGCGCCGGCAGCCGATCCAAGCCCCCAGACTGCCGAGCGCGATAGCACCCCAGATACCTAAGCCGCCCTGCCAAATCTTCAGGGCGTCCATCGGGTTACCACCGGGCCCGAAGTACTGCTCCCAGTCCGTCGCTACGTGGTAGAGCCGCCCACCCACCAAACCGAACGGCACCGCGAACGCAGCGATATCAGTCACGGTTCCGGGCTGGCCACCCCGGGCCTGCCAGCGCCGCTCTCCCCACAGGATCGCCACCACGATCCCGGCGATGATGCACAGCGCATAGGCCCGAATCGGCACCGGTCCCAGGTACCAAACTCCGCGATCCGGGCTGGGTATCGCGGCAAGCAACATCGCAGTGGACACGGCGACACGGTATATGCCACCCAAATAGCGCCATCGTGGCCCTCCTCAACGCGGCGCTGCGGTGCCGATCTAGGGCGCGGGAGGGCGCGGTCGTGTTGCGATGATTGCGGAAGCTGGTGGAGTCAGGCGGGTTGGGGAGCGGGGCGGCGCACTCCGGTGGCGAGGTCATTCGCCAGCGCACGGACGCCGGGCTCGCCCTGCGCCACGGCGGTCACGAAGGCGGACCCGACGATCACCCCGTCCGCGAAGGCCGCCACCTCGGCCGCCTGCGCGCCGTTGCGTACTCCGAGCCCGACCCCTACCGGCAGCTCCTGTGTGTACTGACGCACCCGGCCGACCAGCTCCGCGGCGGCGCTGCTCACCGCGTCGCGGGCGCCGGTCACTCCCATCACCGAACTCGCATAGAGGAAGCCGCGGGTCGCTGCCACGGTATCGGCGATCCGCTGGTCGGTCGACGAGGGAGCCACCAGGAAGACCCGGTCCATATCGTGCGCCTGCGCCGCGGCCAGCCAGTCCTGTGCCTCGTCAGGGATCAGGTCGGGGGTGATGACACCGAGCCCTCCAGCGGCACCGAGGTCGCGGGCGAAGGCGTTCACGCCGTAGCGGTGCACCGGGTTCCAGTAGGTCATCACCACTGCACGTCCCCCGGCCGACGCGACCGACTCCACCACCGAGAACACGTCGCGCAGCCGAACCCCACCGCGCAAGGCAGCGTCGGCGGCCGCTTGGATGGTCGGCCCGTCCAGCACCGGGTCGGAGTAGGGCACTCCAACCTCAACCAAATCGCAGCCACTCTCCAGCATGGCGCCAAACAGCGCCCGGGATCCGTCCACGGTGGGATAGCCGGCGGGCAGGTAACCAATCAGCGCGGCCCGGTGTTCGGCCCGGCAGGTCTCGAACAGCGGCGTCAACCGACCAGTCATTCCGCCGCCTCCGCGGGAACAAGCACGTCGGCGGTCATCGCTGATCCTCCAGCAGGTCGAACCACTTCACCGCGGTGTCCACGTCCTTGTCACCCCGGCCGGACAGGTTGACCAGCAACAAGGCCCCCTCCCCCAGCTCCATCCCGAGCCCTAACGCACCTGCCACCGCGTGCGCCGACTCGATCGCCGGGATGATCCCCTCCGTGCGGGACAGCAGCTGGAAGGCGTCCATGGCCTGCGCGTCGGTGATGGGCCGGTATTCGGCGCGCCCGGTGTCCTTAAGCCAGGAATGCTCAGGTCCTACTCCGGGATAGTCCAGACCGGCCGAAATCGAGTGCGTCTCCACGGTCTGCCCGTCGTCGTCCTGCAGCAGGTAGGACAGCGCGCCGTGCAGCATCCCGGGCTCACCGGCAGACAGTGTCGCCGCATGCCGGCCGGAGTCCACCCCGTCACCGGCGGCCTCGAAGCCGACCAAGCGCACTGCCGGGTCGTCGATGAACGGATGGAAGATTCCGATCGCGTTGGAGCCGCCACCGACACAGGCGGCCACCGCATCGGGCAACCGGCCGTACCGGGCCAGCACCTGCTCGCGGGCCTCCAGCCCGATGATCCGATGGAAGTCGCGCACCATCACCGGGAAGGGATGCGGCCCGGCGACCGTTCCGAGCAGGTAGTGCGTGGTGTCCACATTGGTCACCCAGTCCCGCAGCGCCTCGTTGATGGCGTCCTTGAGGGTGCGCGAACCGGTCTTCACCGGCACCACCTCGGCGCCAAGCAGCCGCATCCGGGCAACGTTAAGCGCTTGGCGCTGAGTGTCCACCTCACCCATGTAGACCACGCACTGCAGGCTCAGTAGCGCGCAGGCGGTGGCGGTTGCGACCCCGTGCTGGCCGGCTCCGGTCTCGGCGATCACCCGAGGTTTGCCCATCCGCTTGGTGAGCAGGGCCTGACCCAACACATTGTTGATCTTG
>JALZDU010000010.1 GCA_030862405.1 Actinomycetota bacterium
GCCGCGGGTCGCATCGAGTCCTGGTCAAGGACGATCGCCAGCGCATCTGGGCTTACCATGACGGCATTGACCTCGGTGACCGGCGATGGCCCGGATCGCCAAAGACTATGGCTACACCCTTGCTGAGCTGCGCAAGCTATAGGACGATGATCACATGAGCATCACGCTACGAGCCGAGTTCTTCTTCGATGACGAGGCGAACACCTGGCACTACCGCGTGCCTGCTCTGCACATCAACGGCGGCGGCACGGCGACCCGCGAGGACGCCGAATGTGAATGCCTGGACGCGATTGAGTTTGCGCTGGAAGGCGACCCGAGCGACTACGACAGCAATACCCAGGCAATCGCCCTCAAGGTCTCCGTCGCTCCTGCCGCTTAACTTCTACGATCACGGATTAGGTCTTGATCCGGGTCCACCGCTATCTGAAGCTGCCTGGAGCATCGAGATGAAGGACACCACGGCTGAGTGTCGCTAGGTGTCGCGCAACGCGCCGTGGCGCCTGGCGATCGTCTGACCTACCACCGAACGTGTCCAACGAACTGTCCAATAACTCCAGTCCTCCCGATGTTTCTGGTGCCTCTGCGACGGAACTAGAGCAAGCAAAATGCCACGTAGTCGTACTCCTATCAGGTGGACTTGGAACTGAAAATCGGAAGGACGGCGGTTCGGCCCCGCCCCTGGCCACCATCCTGACCAGCGTAAATGCTCGTCGTTGTATCGTCTGTTCGCCTTGCATGGTCACCTCCTATAGCAACGGGTGTAGCAACCTCATCCGCTCAGCCGATCCTCAAGCTTGCGAAGCGCCTGGCGTTGTTCATCAAGAGCGGCGTGCGCATAGATCCCCATGGTCACGTCGAGCGTGGCGTGGCCGACGATTCGCATGACGATGTGTGGCGGCACGCCTAGGTCGAGTAGCAGGGTGACGCAGCTATGGCGCAGGTCGTGAAACCGCATGTTGAGTAAGCCGGCGCGCTTCCGAAGTGCGTACCAGCTACGCCGTAGGTTGTCAGGCTCGATTGGTGTGCCGACCGAGGTGGTGAACACGAGTCCACAGCCGGGCACGCCTGCGGCGAGTAGCTCTCCCGCTTGCTTGGCGCGGTGGGCCTTGAGCGCTCGGACGCACACGTCGGGCAGCGGTTCCGGACGCTCCGAGGATCTCGATTTGGTGGCCACCAGCCGAAGCTCTCCCCTAACCCGTTGCAGGCTTTGCCGAACTTCAAGAACACCCTGATCTAGATCGACTGCCTCCCAGGGCAACCCGAGTAGCCCGGCCCTGCGCATCCCGAGATATAGGGCGAGCACGTACAGGGCGTGCAGTCGGTCGGCCTTCGCGAGTTCTAAGAGCCTCATCGCCTCGGCGGCGCTTAACCCTCGATCAACCCGGTGATTGGGTGCCTGAACCTGTACCAGCTTGGCGACATTGCGCATGACGAGGTCCTCGCGCATCGCCTGTTGCAGCCCGGCACGTAGCACGGCATGGATGTACTGCACTGAGCGCACCGAGAGCGTCTTGCAGCAGCAGTTGTTCACCACACAGCACTGCTGTTTATCGGGTGTCCGAGCGGCATCAATGCCGTCACGGCAGCAGCGGCAGTCGAGCTGCAGGCGGGTGATCATCGCTCGTACGTCCTGAACGGTGAGCCGTTCGAGTTGCCGCCGGCCGAGCTCGGGCACGATGTAGCGCCGCACGATGCCCTCATAACCCTGGTAGGTCTTGGGCCGCTTCACCTTCACCATCTGATCGAGCCAGTAGCCGAAGTACTGCTCAACCGTCCATGACTCCGTGGCAACCGGGATCCCCTTATCAGACTGGGTGATCTTGTCGCGAAGCTTCCGGGCAGCTTCCTTCTCTGATCGGCTCGACACCGTGATTCGCCGGCAATGCCCAGTTGTCGTCAGCATGTAAGCGGCCCCGATCCAAAGCCCGTCGGCCCGCTGGTAGAGGGACCCCTGGCCGTTCGGCTTTTCTTGATCGACGAGGCCGACTCTGTTTCTGTACATCGGGATTCTGTGAAGCATGCATCAGGCCGCCTCGCTTTCGTGGCACAGCCTCGATGTAGTTATCTATCGCCTGCTCGGTTACCCGGCGCGAGCCGCCCACTTTTACCGACGCGAGGTGACCGGAGCGGATCAGATCGAACACCTTTGTTCGACCGACGTTGAGCACTTCGGCGACTTCCTCCACGCGGTAGAGCTTCTTGTGCACAGGCAAAGTCCCTTCGGTGGTCTGCTGGAATACGCGAGACGCTCTGGCAGCCTTGCTTGATCGGTCATCGGTCTGTAGCTCCGATGCCGTCCGCAGAGCTTAGGGTCATAACCTTGATCGCGTCCCAGTACTCGCCGTAGTCCGGCATCCATGGGTGCGGAGACGGCCAAGGTCGTGGCCGGGGGCGTGGTAGAGCGCGATGCCGGGTTCACCATGGGTGACGTGTGCCTCGGCTAATGGCCCCGGGACAGTGGGGTGCAGCAGTCGGACGGCTTCGATGTTGTCCACTGGCAGGGTGAGCCGGTAGGCGAATTGACCACGGAGCAGCCCTCCGCCGAGTTCGTTGGCTTCAGCTCGTTGCGGCAGCATGATCAGCCGCATATTGACCTTGCCAGCCTCGGCGGCCAGACGGCGGGCCGCGACGGTCAGTCGGTCACGGAGCTTTTTGTCTCCACCGGCGAGGCCCAGCAGGGCGAGCCACTCTTCGAGTACGACGAATACGATCGGGTGCAGTACGGTGAGCGGCAATACGTCGGTGCGGTCGGGGATGGCGGCGAGACGGGTGTCCATCTCCTGGACCAGGCCGCCGAGCAGCTCGGCGTGCGCGGCGACGTCGGCACCCAGAACCTGCCAAGGAGCGTGTCGGGTGCCCTCGAACGGTCGCAGCAACACTGAGGAGGGGTGGCACGGACCCGGGCGCGTTTGCCGGCATTGGCAGGGCGAGGTTGCTGCGGAGCGGGCGGACGGCCGCCAGTACGTAGCCACTGCTGTCATCTAGGTAACGCTCAGGCAGATACTACGTAGCTAATCCATCCGCGCATCCGCTAGTTACTATGTGTGCTGTTTGTTAGCGGGACGCCGCCGGTCGATAACCGGGCCGAGATGGCACCGGCTCACCTCGCCGCGTGCCCAGATTTGGGCCTGACCAGGAAGTCCCCATCGGGTGACAGTTCAGCAAGCCCGCGTTGTTTGAGGCGGGCGGGAGACTGAAGAGAATTTCAGTACGCACGTTGGGATGGAGTAATAAGCCGGGGCTTGACATAAGTAGGCCTGCCTGCCAAATTTATTTGACTAAGCAGTGTGCGGAACCGTTGGCGCCAACAACCGATATCATCGGCGCCATCGAGAGCAAACGTCCGTTGCGAACTAACCGTGGGAGTGACGAATGCCCGACGCGCTGAGGTTTACGGAGATCAACGCACGGCATACAGAATCTTTCGGCGCGTCCCCCTCATGTCCTTATTGCACACTTAGGATCCTGCTTAAAGAACGACGCTGACCGCTTCCGCAGCGTAGCGGTAATGGTGCGGACCAGCTCAGCATAGAACAGGTTCAATGCGTGCTTGAGCACGTTGCGATAACTGTATGACCTAAGATCAGCAGCGCCCTTGCCGGTGGCCGAACCGATCTGATCACAAGAAGCTGGCGGTATCAAGCACAGATAGAAAACTACCAAACCATGCTAAAGCCGTCGTCATTGGGATCTTTTTTCTGCCAGTCTATGATTAAGCTCTCCGGTGCCTGGCGGATCTGGGCAGGGGCTTTCAGCGTAGCCGCCATGTTGATCCTGGTGGCCCTGATGGCCCACGGTCACGATCCATCCGTCTCACGAATTCAACTCGACCCGGCGGTGTGGTGGTATGTGGCCCGTGCATCCGGTCTCTTAGCCTTGGCTTTGCTCGGCGCCTCGGTGATGGGCGGCCTGCTGCTATCCACGCGGCTCGCCCGCGGCCATACGCGCACATGGACACAGGGACTCCATGAGTTCATCGGGGCGTTCGCGGTGGTTTTCACCGTGATCCATTTGGCCTGCGTGCTCGCCGCCGACGAGCTGCGGACCAGCCTACGTGAACTGCTCGTTCCCTTCGCTAGGCCAGACAATCCAGTGGCGCAGGGTTGTGGGGTGCTTGCTTTCTACCTGCTCCTCACGGCGGTGCTGACCTCCTGGACGCGGGCTTTGCTGCCCTGGCGGCTGTGGCGCCGCGTGCACCTCCTGACGTTTCCGCTATTTGCCTTGGCGTGCGCACACACCGTGCTGGCCGGCAGCGATACCACCAATCCAATCTTGCACTGGGCCAGTTTGGCGGCAGGTGTAGTGATTGTGTTTCTGGTGGTCGTCCGGCTCCTCACCGCGCGAGTGGCAGGAACTGGGCCAGCGGCGCCTGTAAGCACCGGGCCGGTAGCGACACCGGCATCCCTCGATCCGCCGCGGCCGACTACCTCTGCCCCTGCGGCGGCTACCGCCACGGTGGGGACCGAGATGCGGCTGCTCATCACCCAGACGACTTGGGAAGCCGACAACGTCTTGTCTTTGCGCCTGCACTCCCCTGAGGGCACAGCACTACCCACCTGGGAACCAGGAGCCCATATCGAGCTGGCTCTACCCTCGGGCCGGCGCCGGCAGTACTCGCTATGCGGCGACCCGAACGACACCGGCTCCTATCGGATCGCGATCCTGCAGGTTGCCGAGGGACGCGGCGGATCCGTGGAGGCACACACCCGGGCCCGAGCTGGCCAGCTGCTTAGCGTGCAAGGACCCCAGAACCATTTCCCTTTGGTTCCCAGTCCGGCCTACCTGTTCATCGCTGGCGGGATTGGAATTACCGCCGTGCTGGCGATGACCGCCCGGGTGGCTGCCACGGGTGCACAGTGGAAATTGGTGTACACCGGGCGGCGCCGCACTGGCATGGCCTTCATCGATGAGCTCCTTCCCTTGGACTCCGAACGAGTCGACATTGTGCCCACAAACGAGCGTGGTCGTCCCAATCTGGGCAAGATCATCGGCGCTGCAGCGCCCGGCACCGCTGTCTACTGCTGCGGCCCCGATCGGCTGCTGCGCGAGGTCCGGGAGCGGGTCACCGCCCGGCCGGATCTAAGCTTGCACAGTGAGCGCTTCACCGGCACCCCCACCACTGGCGGCGCTGGCTTCTACGTTGAGCTGCGCCGCACCGGACGCATCATCAAAGTGCCGGCCAACCGCACCGTTTTGCAGGCAGTCCGCGACGTTGTTCCCGCCGTGTCGGCCGGATGCGAGCAAGGCACCTGCGGCATGTGCCGCACCACAGTGCTGGCCGGCGAGCCCGACCACCGCGACCAGCTACTCAACAGCGCTGAGCACGCAGCCGGCCAAATGCTGATCTGCGTCTCACGCGCCCGAAACGAGCGGCTCGTCCTCGACCTCTAATCACCCCAGATCGCGGTAGCCAAACGTAACCCCAAGGGCATCACCAGGTTTGTGGACCTAGCGAGGCCCAGCACCACGGTCGTAGTCGAGACCCCGCAGGAGCCCGCCGGGGCGGCATCCGCAAGGTGGAGCAGACCGCGGAGTGACGCTGCATTCGGTCAGTGAGGATCTCGACGTCAAACTGGTGCTCTCCAAGGTTGCCAGCCGCAAACGCCGACGCCGACGTGGTGTAACTGACTGACGCCCGCGGTTGATTGAACGAACAAACCACGAATGATCTGACCCCTTGGCTCGACCCCATTACAGGGGCTTCTCAGCTACTACCAGTCAGTCCGCCAGCGCACCCCGCAACGGTACTCAATCCCTCGCGGTTTCGACCGCTTGGAACACTCCCTCTCGCTCCCCCTTAAAGGGTTGCAGTATCGGGGCGCGCCTTCTCACGTTCCACGTTGCAGCATCAACGGGCACCCGCCAGACTTGTCCTGGAACTGGTTCCCGCCCCAGTTTTGGTGTCAACCTTGGTTCTTTGGACACGTCCACAGCAATCGCCTTCCTGGCCCTCACCTGACGCCTCTCACGACGCCTTTCCCACATCGCTCACCACGACAGTCTTCAGCTAACGCAGCAGTGGGGCGGTTTCAAGCCTCCCCCCGCAGGCGACTCCAAAGGGCCTACCTTCATTTCTCACGCAGCACCACCTCTAGTAGCTCTACTACATCAAGCTCCCTTCAGCGTTCGTGACACAAGGAACGGAACCCGGCGAAGCTGAACCGCGGCGCTGACAGCCGAGAGCGGCGACGACGCGTCAGCTCGCCTGTGCAAGCCCGCCATCGGCGAACGCAACGGTGCCCACCAAGGTCATGGAATGGGCACTTGACTGGGTTCGGCTTAGCCGGTCGAAACAGCTCCAGCTGCCTCCGTGTGTTTGGTCGGTCGCGGCATGGTCGCCCATAGCACGAGTGCATAGACCCCGAGCGCCACGATTCCGCCTGGGATGAGGATGGCCAGCGTGCTGAGCTGGGTGCCGCTGTGGACGTGCTGGATCCACCACACCACGGTGGTCACCGGCATCATCGCGAGCGTGGCCAGGAGCGCGGCGACCAGAGTTCGGCGGTCGAGGAACCGTTCGGGCTGGATCGACCGACGCAGCCGAGTTAGCACCATCCCGGCGGCGACGAGCTCCCCGGCCAGGATGGCTCCTGCCAGCCAGGCTAAGCGTGAACCGTCCGCGGGCAGGAGCAGCGACGCGGCGGCGAATATCAGGATTACACCGAAAGCCACCTCGCTGGCGCGGCGGGGGATGCGGTCATCTAGCCGCGCGAACAGCGCTTGGCGACTGATGTCGTGCACGCCACCGACCAACTGAGCCACTGCTACCACGATCAGGCAGGTGGCGAGAGGACCGATCAAGGCGGCGTGCCGCAACTCGCCGTTGGCGAGGATGTTCGCGGTGGGTCCGGAGAGCATCGTGAGCAGCACCAGCAGCGGCAGGCTGGCGATCACGGCATAGGACAGGCCCTGACGCCATGCCGAGCCGAACATGGTGCCGTCTTGGTGGTGGGCGGCGTGGGCCAGCTCGGGTAGAGCGGCCATCGACACGGCCCGGGCACTGACATAAGACAGCGCATAGAACACGGCATAAGACAGCTGCACGACGAACACGCCGCCGGGCACCGAGCCGGCCAGCGCAAACAGCACATACATCGCCGCCCCGGGCCACGCCGCCACGCCCACCGAACGCACCAGCCTGCGGATGAGCACGACCGCGTCGGGATCCTGCCGCCAGCGCATCGACGGGCGGGGCAGCAGGCCCACCCGCGCCGCACCGTATAACTGCAGCGCCGCATGTACCGCCACGGCCGTGAGGCTGCCCAGCCCGAGAATCACCACCAGATCAACCGGCACCTGCGTGACCTCCAGGCCTGTCCCGTAGTACCAGCCAGCCAAGATCACCGTCAGGGTCAGGATGCTGTTTTCTACCACCGGTGCGGCCGCCGCCAGTGCGAATCGGCCGCGGGCCTGCTGGATGGCCATGCCCAGGTACAACAGCATGTACAGCGGGAGCTGTGGTGCCACGAGCAGGACCAGCAGCGTGGTCAACCAGAGCCCGCGAGCCCGAATGCCGGGATCCGCGATCCCGAAGGTCAGCGTCCAGGCCACCACCGGGGACAGGATCACTAGAAGCGCGAGTACCGCGACCGAGACCGTGAGCAGCCACCCGGTCATCCGACCGAGTAGCTCATGGGCTCTAGGAAGGCCTCCGGCACCGATGGCGCGAACCACCCCGGGGACCAGCACCATGGCCAGCACCGGCCCCGCGATCGCCATGAACACTATGCTCGGCACGACATAGCCAGCCTGAAAGGAGTTGGCGAAATAGGTGGGTCCCAGCACCGCGCCGATCACGACTACCCGAAGCAACCCGGTAACCCTGCTGATCAGCGTCCAGCCAGCAACAATGGCCGAGTTCCGCGCTGTGGTGGGTGATTCGTCATCGAGCGTGGTCACCTGGCCACCCACCCGAAACCGTCGCGGGGATTTTCAGCTGCGCCGCCCCGGTAATCCTCGCAGCCACCATCGGTGCACTCACCACTAACCTTGTCGGCCGCCTGCCGGTAGCCGACAAGGTCGCAAACTTCGGCACCCCACACTCGGGAGCTGGTTAGCTGAGCAGGCCGGCGGCCCGCAAAGCGCTGTCCTAAAAGGCGGCCCGGGAGCCGACCGCGTTCGCTCAGCGAGATATCAGTGCACCTGCTGTGTCGAGCCCCGGGTGCCCAGGTTATCTCGCCGTGATGCACCATGACGACCTGTCCTGCCGTCCCCACACCTGCACGCAGGGCCGCTAACCACCGCAGCCACGCACCAATTCGTCGCCAGGAACTGGCCGTGGTCGCGGGTGTTATGTGCGAGTAACTGTGGTTCCTGAATAGGGCCGCGTCCATCCGCGCGGCTTGGGATGGCAGGACGTCACCGAGTTGGCTCACCACGGCCGGCGAGACACCGATAGCCATCACGTCCCCCCTTGCAGGCGATCCCAGAGCCAGGCCCTTGCACGCCACGCCGATGACAGCGCGTTGATCGACCGGGACATCAACGTAGCGATCCTGTGCGCTGATCCATCATGAGCTCGCCCGAGACGCTCCTCGCGCCAGCCGGGTCGCTCGGGTGATGAGCTGGCGTCCCGCCGGGCACCGGCGGGTTAGGTCATAGGTGGCACGGAGCGTTCTGGAGTGGATCATTTCGACAGGCTGTGGGTAACGGTATGGTGTCCCCCCGAAGGAAGTCTTGAAGCGGTCCACGCTCGGCTGTTCTGCGGTGGTTTGACCGTCAAGTAGGGCCCGCAGCGTCGCAGCGCGAAGCCCGCCGAAGTCAAACCAGCGCAAGCCCTGTGCTTTTGCCCAACGCATTGCCTCCCACGTGATGGCCGCTGGCACGCTAAGCCGCGCGGCTTGCCCGGATCGGTCCAGTCCACGCAGGCGCAGGCGCAGCATGCCGCTGCAGGCGGTGTAAAGCTCGGCGGCCATTGGCGTGCCGTGTACTTCGCCGATGAACAACGCCACGTGCCCTGCCGGTGCCAGCACGCGATACAGCGTGCAGAGGTAATGGGCGGACAGTGGCTCATACCCGTGGTGCTCGGCGGAATGGCCGATGAGGTCACTCAGCAGCCCGAGATCCTGTTCGTTGCCGTGGCGCACCGTGACTCCCCGCGCCTGCCACTGGTTAGTCCAGGTGCGCAGTCGCTTGGTTAGGCCACGCCGCAGTGCCGCCTCATCCATCGTGAGATCGATGCGCAGTGAACCCGAGGGTGCCGCTTCGGCATAGGAGGGGCGAAACCCGCGGAAGAGCAGTTCGGAGCTGACGTCCATGGCCCCCTCGGGGGGCTGGACGAACAGCATCTGCAGTCGCTGACGGGCGATGTGTGCGAGCGCGGCGCTGAGCTCACGGCAGACCTCCTCGCGGCTGTCGATCGCGGGCGCGATCACCGGCCCGTAGGGCAGGTAGCCAACCGCACCCAGCACGGGAAAACGCCGATGCAGAATCTGCGCACCTCCGACAAGAACGGCACCGCGCCAGGCAAGGACATACAGCGGTCGATAGCCCACCGTGCCGCGTAGTCGTGCCCAGGCTGAGAGCTGACTGACATCGGCCTGAGGGGTAGCGGCGACCATCGCGTCCCACTGCGCGAGCGCCTCCAGTACCGGATTCTCGCCGATGACGACGGTCACAGGATGTGTGCCTGATCGGGACGCCAGCGGCGGGATCCAGCATTGGCGGTCCATCAAGAGCTACCCCCAGTCGCTCACTGCTGGGCACAGATCAGTCACCCAGTTCCCTCGTCGCCAACCCACGATCGCTCGTTACAGCACCATAGAGTGATCACTTAAGGGTGTATTTCGTGGATGACTCCTGCTTGATAACCGCCAGCCGCTCGTCAAGCAGCGCAAGGACTGTGGTCAGATGCTCGGCGACGACACCGTTCACCTCCTGTGCGGTGCCAAAACTTGATACAGGGTTTGACCAGGGGTTCTCTGGTTGGGCTAGGCGGCTCGTTGATACTCGTTGATCAGTCCGCTGAGGACTCGATGGCGTCGGATCGGCGCGTTGCGGGGGATCACAGTGGCTGGATCGTAAGTCGGCGGGTGTTGGTTGAGCCCCTGGTGCGGCCGGTGGTCATTGGCCAACTCGACATAAATTCGGGCGTCCTGGGCGAGTGCCTCATGCAGGGTCGGGTCGCCCGGATGAGGCAGGATCTGGTCGACACCGCGACCGCGCATCACATCGCCACAGAGGACATCGTTACCAGACCATCGCGCACGGTTCTACCCTTCCGCGCCGCTGACCACCTGCCGCCAGTACTACTCCTGGACTGCTCCGGGGGGTCAACCACCGCATCCAGCGATGACCGGGACGCCCTGTGGGGGCACCTGCCGGCGCGGTTCATGCGGAATACTGGTGAACGCGCGTCTGGTGGAGATGTGGGGAAGATTCCTTGCCTAAGATCGCTCTTATTGTCGGGATTTTACTGATCGTGCTGGGAGGTTGGGCATACATCGCCTCCGGTCCCGGCGCCAGCCCAACCGCGCTCATTCCCGCGGTGCTCGGTGTGCTGCTCGCGGTCGCCGGGCTCATCGGCCTCCGCGGTGGTGGCGTGCGCCGCCATGCGATGCACACCGCCGCGGCTGTCGCGTTGCTCGGCGTCTTGGGCTCTGCCTATCAACTCATCGCCAGACCGTCCGCAGGCTCTGAGCACGCCGACATCGCCCAAACGGCAGGTGTGCTGAAC
>JALZDU010000021.1 GCA_030862405.1 Actinomycetota bacterium
CGCCGCGGTGCTGTCGTGCGATGTCCGTGAGCGCCGGTGCTCAACGGGTGGTCAGGATCTCCCCCACGTATCGGGCTACCGCACGCACCGCAGCCATGGTGCCCGGGTAGTCCATTCTGGTCGGTCCCACCACGCCCATACCTCCCAGTACCGTGCCGTGGGAGGTGTAGCCGATCGAGATCAACGACGTACTGCGCATCTCCTCGGCCTCGTTCTCCTCGCCGATCCGCACCGTGATGGTGCCCGGATCGCAGGCTGCGGCCAGCAGCTTGAGCACCACCACCTGCTCCTCCAGCGCCTCGAGCACCTGCCGCAACGAACCCGGGAAGTCAGTGGCGTTTCGAGTCAGATTAGCGGTACCGCCTAGCAGCAGCCGCTCCTCCGGATGTTCCACCAAGGTCTCAATCAGAACCGTCGAGGCCCGCGTCATCGCGTCCCGGAGCTCGACCGGAGTCTGCTCGGGTAAGTCAGCCACCGCCACCGAGGCGTCTGCCAACCGACGGCCCGACAGCGCCTGGTTGAGCAAGGTCCGTAACTGCGCCACCTGATCCTCGGAGATGACGTCACCCAGATCGAGGAGGCGCTGGTCCACCCGCCCCGCGTCGGTGATGAGTACCAGCATCAACCGGGCCGGCGTTACCGCAAGCACCTCCAGGTGGCGCACCGTGGAGCGGCTCAGGGTGGGGTATTGGATCACTGCCACCTGCCGGGTGAGCTGGGCCAGCAACCGCACGCTGCGGCGCAGCACGTCGTCGAGATCGACCGCGCCACTTAAGAAGGTCTGCACTGCACGGCGCTCGGCCGCTGACAACGGCTTGACTTCCGAAAGCCGGTCGACGAATAGCCGGTAACCCTTGTCGGTGGGCACCCGACCAGCGCTGGTGTGCGGTTGGGTGATGTAGCCATCTTCCTCCAGCGCCACCATGTCGTTGCGGATGGTAGCGCTGGAGACGCCAAGGTTGTGGCGCTCCACCAGCGATCTGGAAGCAACCGGCTCGTGGGTGGCCACATAGTCTGCGACGATCGCGCGCAGGACTTCGAACCGGCGGTCGTCTGCGTTCACGTCACCTCCCTGGCTCCGCTGCTGGTAGTGGCCCGCCTACCGAGTCTAATGCGGACCAGGCGCAGGCGCCGGAACCCGCCAGCGCGGCCCGATACCCTAGAGTGCTCGCGCCGAGTCGGGACGCCAGTAAAAGGGGGGCCTGTGATCTTCAAGAATATCCAACACGGCCGCCCTTACCCCGATCACGGCCTGTCCACTAAGGACTGGGCGCAGATCCCACCGCACCAGGTGCACTTGGCAGAGCTGATCACCACCGCCACCGTGGTGGAGCTGGACCGGCTGCTGTCCGAGGATTCCACGGCGTTGGGTGATCTGTTCCCGCACGCCGTGCAGTGGGGCGGCGAGTTGTTCCTGGAGGACGGCCTGCACCGGGCGTTGCGTGCCGCTCTCCAACAACGCACCGCTCTGCACGTCCGAGTCCTCGACCTAGACCTCCTCCGCCGCTGAACTCACGCCTACCGCATTCAGCACGCTCAGCGGGGTTATTCGGTGTCAATTACCCCGCTGAGCCTGCTGAATGCGGGGTCAGGTCGGGAGGAAGCAGGTCGCGTACGACGGTGTCGGCCAGTAGGCGGCCGCGGCGGGTGAGTATCAGGCGGTCGCTGCGAGTGATGGTGAGCAAGCCCTCGGTGGCCGCGCGCTTGGCGGCGGCACGTTCAGGCGCATCCAGCACATCCAGTGGCAGCCCGTCGGCCAGCCGCAGACCGAGCATCACGCGTTCGGTGTGCTGCTCTGCCGGAGTCAGCACCTCGCGGCCCATTGCCGGGGAGCGACCCGAAGCGAGCGACGCGGCGTAGCGCGCCGGATGCTTGACGTTCCACCACCGCACTCCACCGACATGCGAGTGCGCCCCCGGCCCGGCGCCCCACCAGTTTCCGCCACCCCAATAGCCCATGTTGTGCCGGCACCGGGACTCGGCGCAGCTGGCCCAGTTGGACACCTCGTACCAGCGCAGTCCAGCCACCACCAGTGCCGTGTCAAGCTGCTCGTACCGCTCGGCGAGCACGTCGTCGTCCGGCGCCGGCAGCTCACCGTGAGCCACCCGGCGGGCCAGCGCGGTGCCTGGCTCAACGACCAAGGCGTAGGCCGACACATGATCGACCCCGGCAGCGAGTACCGCCTCCAGGGAGGCGGTCAAGTCGTCGCGGGTCTCCCCCGGCGTGCCATAGATGAGATCCAGGCTGACCTGCTTGATCCCGGCGACCCGGGCCTGTGTCGCCGCGGCCACCGGCCGGCCGGGAGTGTGCACTCGGTCCAGCACGGTCAGCACGTGCGGCGCGGTGCTCTGCATCCCCAGCGAGACCCGGGTGTAGCCAGCCGCCGCGATCCCGGCGAAGAAGTCCGGCGACGTGGATTCGGGGTTGGCCTCGGTAGTGACCTCGGCGTCGGGGGCCAAACCGAGCGATCCGCGGACGGCGTCGAGCACCGCAGCCAGGCCCGCTGCGCCAAGCAGCGACGGGGTGCCGCCGCCGACGAACACCGTGTCAGCCGGCACGGGCGTCTCCAGCACCGTGGCCGCCAAGTCCAGCTCTCGGCGCAGCCCGTCCATCCAGGTGGACGGTGACAAAGCCAGCTCACCCGGGGTGTAGGTGTTGAAATCGCAGTAACCGCAGCGGGTGGCGCAGAACGGCACGTGCACGTACACGCCGAATGGTCGGTCCGGCAACCCGCGCAGGGCAGCAGCGGGCAGGATTCCGTCCGGCGGTGCGGGGTCACCGACGGGTAGGACAGCCACGTGTGCATTGTCCCCACATCCGAACGCGGGTGGTTTGCACTGGGGGATAGTGCGAGCTGGTGAGGCGCCGGCTGGGGGCTGCAGTCCGGGTCGCTCCCGGAGCAGACGCGCGCTGGTTGCTCGCTGTTACGGCACGGGGCGAACGTTGCCCGGCTTAAAAGCACGGGTGGCACCTGGTCTCGCGCAGCGCAGCGGAGCACCCCGTATCGGCTTGTCCCCCGGAACTACGGTCGGACCCATGACCGTCGAGCTGGTGCACCTGGTCGTGCAGTCCGGGATCGCCACCGTCACACTGGACTCCCCCGCCAACCGCAACGCGCTGTCCGTGCAGCTGCAAGCTGAGCTGCACGACGCGCTGGAGCGCAGCGCCGGCGACGACTCGGTACGGGTGGTGGTGCTCGACCACACCGGGCCGGTGTTCTGCGCCGGGATGGACCTCACTGAGCCCCGGGATGCCGTCAACGAACTTCCCCGCATCCTGGAACGGATCTGGACGCACCCGAAACCTGTGGTCGCCAAGCTGGCTGGGCACGCCCGCGCCGGTGGGATCGGCCTGACAGCAGCCGCCGACATCGCCATCGCCGCACACGACGTCACTTTCGCATTCAGCGAGGTGCGACTCGGTGTGGTGCCCGCGGTGATCTCGGTGACCGTGCTGCCGCGGCTGTCACCGCACGCGGCACACGAGCTGTTGCTCACCGGGGAAGCCTTCGACGCCAGCCGGGCGGTCGCCGTCGGTCTGCTCAACAGCGCGGTACCGGCCGAGCAGCTCGACGCCGAAGTGGACCGCTACACCGGGATGCTGGTCAAGGGTGGCCCTGAAGCACTGACCATGACCAAGCAGCTGCTCCGCGCGCCGACGAAGAGCCAGGACTTCGCGGCGATGCTCGAGCTGTCCGCCGCGCGATTCGTCTCCGCAGAGGGCCAAGAAGGCATCCGCGCCTTCGCCGAGAAGCGCCCGGCATCCTGGATTCCGCCCAGCTGATCACGCGTCAGCGAGAACCACGGACAGCGGGCGCCCCGCGCCGGCCGTGGCCGCATCGTCGAGCACCGCGAGCACCGCCCGGTATCCCTCGGGATCGGCAGCCTCGAGCTGCCGGTGACCGGCCCAGACCAGCACGTGCTCACCGCGAGGTTGCCAGGACAGGTCAACGAGGCAGTCGTAGAGCGCATCGAGGTTGCGGCCGTACCAGTCCGGAAAGCTCAAAGCGGCGCCGATCGCATCCAGCGCGTCGACCTTGCTGGTCACCGGGCCCACCAGGTGCGCCAGGACACCCCGTCCCCGGGCTTCGGCAAGCGCACGAGCCGCATCCGGGACATAGTGCAACACCCGTCTCACCGCCGAGGATCGACCACGACGAAAGACACGTAGTGGTCACCGGTGTAGTAGAGCTCGGCGGCACCACCGGTGATCAGGCGGCGAGGGCCCCGATCGGACTCGCCCGGTGTCGGGACGGTGTACTCCCGATAGAAGCCGGACCGCTGCTTGGGCAAGCGCCCCTCCCGATTGCCGAATACCGTCCCGTCCTGCCGATAAGGGAACGGGCCGCCGTGCTGGATCAGCTGCCACACCTCGCTGGCCTGTGGCGGTAGCTGCGACAGAGCCTGTACCGGCAGGTCAACCGCGGAGGTGACCGCCGCCGGACGGTCACCGCTGGGTGGGCTGGACAGCGCCTGGCGGCCCAACCAGACACCGGTTACCAGAACGAGCAAGCCGATCAGTGCAGCACTGATCCGCCGGCGGGAATTCACCGCGGCGCCTGCGCATCCTTTGCGTCGCGGTGGTCGAGCCGTTCGAAGACCAGGCCGAATACCCGATCGATGACCCGAGCCGCCCCCCAGCAAACCGGTAGCAGCACCACCATGAGAATGGCCACTTGCAGCGGCAGAACCAGCCGGGTGAGCCACAGCTCCACCCCATCCCACCAGCGGATCACCGCGTCCCACCCCGCCCACAGCACGACTGCAGGGTAACTCGCCTGGCTGTGCCCGCCGACGGCCGGGATTAGGTTGGGCGGATGTTCGCCGTCTATGCCGCTGAGCCGAACCACGAAGATCCGCTGGCCTCGTTGCGTGTCGGAGACCGCCCCGACCCGGAAGTGCCCAGCGGCCATGTGGCGGTCAGCGTGCGGGCAGCCAGCTTGAACATGCATGATCTGTGGACGCTGCGTGGAGTGGGCATCAAACCTGAGCAGTACCCGATGATCCTGGGCTGCGACGGTGCCGGCGTGCTGCCCGACGGGTCCGAGGTGGTGCTGCACTCCGTCATCCCCAGCCCAGGCTGGGTGGGTGACGAGACCCTCGATCCCGGCCGAAAACTGCTCACCGAGCACTTGCAGGGTAGTTTCGCCGACATCGTCGTCGTACCGGTGCGCAATGTGCTGCCCAAGCCGGCGCCGCTGACCTTTCCCGAGGCCGCGTGCCTGGGCACCGCCTGGCTGACCGCCTACCGGATGCTGTTCGTGAAGTCGGGGCTGCGGCCCGGGCAGACCATGCTCGTGCAGGGCGCCTCGGGCGGGGTGTCCACGGCCCTGGTGCAGCTCGGCCGCGCCGGCGGGATGCGAGTGTGGGTGACTGGACGTACCGAGGACAAGCGCGAGTTGGCCCGCTCGCTGGGTGCGCATGAGACGTTCGAGTCCGGTGCTCGGTTGCCCGAGCGAGTCGATGCGGTGTTCGAGACGGTCGGTAAGGCCACCTGGTCCCATTCAGCCAAATCGCTCAAACCGGGTGGGATCATCGTCTGTTCCGGAGCCACGAGCGGGGATGCCGACCGCGCCGAGTTGACCCGGGTTTTTTTCCTGCAGCTGCGGGTAGTGGGCTCCACCATGGGCACCCGTGACGAACTGCGCGACCTACTGTCCTTCCTGGACATCTCCGGCGTGCGCCCGCACATCGGCGCAGCACTACCCATGTCCAACGCCAAGCAAGGATTCAAGACGATGCTCAACGGCAACACCGCCGGCAAGATCGTCTTCACCCGCTGACGATTACTTGCGGCCGTCGGTGGATAGGGCGGCTACGAAGGCTTCTTGGGGGACTTCGACCCGGCCGATGGTCTTCATGCGCTTCTTGCCCTCCTTTTGCCGCTCCAGGAGTTTGCGCTTGCGGGTGATGTCCCCGCCGTAGCACTTGGCCAGCACGTCCTTGCGAATGGCGCGGATGGTCTCCCGGGCGATGATCCGGGAGCCGATCGCGGCCTGGATCGGCACCTCGAACTGCTGGCGCGGGATGAGCTCACGCAGCCTGGTCGCCATGGAGGTGCCGTAGCTGTAGGCGGCCTCGCGGTGCACGATCGCGGAAAACGCGTCCACCGGCTCACCCTGCAGCAGGATGTCCACCTTCACCAGATCGGCGGCCTGCTCGCCGGCCTCCTCGTAATCCATCGAGGCATACCCACGGGTGCGGGACTTCAGCGCGTCGAAGAAGTCGAACACGATCTCGGCCATCGGCAGGGTGTAGCGCAGCTCCACCCGCGACTCCGAGAGATAGTCCATTCCCAGCAGGTTGCCGCGGCGGCTCTGGCACAGCTCCATGATCGTGCCGACGAACTCCGAAGGCGCAATTAGGGTGCAGCGGACCACCGGCTCGTACACCTCGGCGACCTTGCCGTCGGGCCAGTCCGCAGGATTGGTGACGGTCTGCTCGCTGCCATCGTCACGGACGACGCGGTAGACCACGTTGGGCGCGGTGGAGATGAGGTCGAGGCCGAACTCGCGCTCCAACCGGTCGCGGGTGATCTCCAGGTGCAGCAGGCCGAGAAACCCGCAGCGGAAACCGAACCCGAGCGCAGCCGACGTCTCCGGCTGGTAGCTCAGAGCGGCATCGTTGAGCCGCAGCTTGTCCAGGGCATCACGCAGCTCCGGGTAGTCCGAGCCGTCCATCGGGTACAGCCCGGCGAACACCATCGGCTTGGGAGTGCGGTAGCCGGGCAGCGCCACCGTGGCACCGTGACGCTCGCTGGTCACCGTGTCCCCGACCCGGGACTGCCGGACGTCCTTGACCCCGGTCATGAGGTAGCCGACCTCGCCAACGCCCAACCCATCACACGGCTTCTGATCAGGCGAGATGATGCCGACCTCGAGCAGCTCGTGGGTGGCGTTGGTGGACATCATCCGGATCCGGTCCCGCGGGGTGATCCGACCGTCCATCACTCGGATGTAGGTGACCACGCCCCGGTAGGAGTCATACACCGAGTCGAAAATCATCGCTCTGACCGGCGCGGCGCTGTCGCCCACCGGAGCCGGGACCTGCTCGACCACCACGTCGAGCAACTCACGCACACCCTGCCCAGTCTTCGCGCTGACCCGCAGCACGTCATCGGGCTGGCAGCCGATGATGTGCGCCAGCTCCGCGGCGTAGCGGTCCGGCTCGGCTGCCGGGAGGTCGATCTTGTTGAGCACCGGGATGATCCGCAGATCCTTCTCCAGCGCCAGGTACAGGTTCGCCAACGTCTGGGCCTCGATGCCCTGCGCGGCGTCCACCAGCAGGACCGCACCCTCGCACGCCTCCAATGCGCGGGAAACCTCGTAAGTGAAGTCCACGTGTCCGGGAGTGTCGATCAGGTGCAACACATGATCCACACCGTCGACGCGCCAGGGTAGCCGCACGTTCTGCGCCTTGATGGTGATACCGCGCTCGCGCTCGATGTCCATCCGGTCCAAGTACTGCGCCCGGTAACTGCGTGCGTCGAGCACGCCGGTGAGCTGCAGCATGCGGTCGGCCAGGGTGGACTTGCCGTGGTCGATGTGCGCGATGACGCAGAAGTTGCGGATCAGCTCGGGAGGGGTGAACGTCTTGTCGGCGAACGTGGGCACTCAGCAGTCCTCAATGGTTAGGGGATCACGTCATGGTCCCACGTCATGGCGAATGCACTGCGATATGGCTGTCGCGCGCAACTCTTGGGGAAGTCCGCGATGCCGATGCGCGATCACGGTGGTGAGCTGGATGCCATGAACGACGTGCTGATGCGGCTGCTCGACGCCGGATTCGGGCACCCTCGCGGAGTGCTTGGCCGGGTCGGCGGCGCGCTGATGGCCCTGAGCAACGGGGAGCAGGAGCGCTGGGCCGTGGAACAGGCCGGGCTACGACCGGGGCATCGGGTGCTGGCGGTCGGACCCGGGCCGGGTTTGGGCCTGCGGCTGGCGGCCGCGGAGGTCAGCCCGGGCGGGCAGGTGATCGGCGTGGATCCCTCGGCGGTGATGCGTGAGATGGCCGCCGCCCGGTGCGCCTCGTTGGTCACCGAAGGCGTGGTCACGTTGGCCGACGGCACCGCGGAGCGCACCGGCTGCGGCACCGCGTCGGTGGACGCCGCCATCTCGGTCAACAACATCATGTTGTGGGATCGTCCGGCGGGGTTCGCCGAGCTCACGCGGGTGCTTCGACCAGGAGGGCGGTTGGTCATCACCGTGCACAGGCACGTCCTCGACGTTGAGCCGGCAGCGCTCGGCGACGAGGCTCGCCGCGCGGGGCTGGTCGACGTGCGCGTCGACATCCGTCCGCGGCAGCGCAACGAACCCAAAGTGCAACTGCTCGCTGTGCGGTCATGACCGCTGTTCGCTCGGATCCTGATTTCCGCTGTTCGCTCTGATCCTCATTTCCGCTGTTCGCTCTGGGCAGCATGACGCCGACCAGATCAACCGGGATGATCGTAAGAGAACCCACCGGAGGAGACCACCGTGACGATCGTTCCCCTGCCCACGCTCGGACGCCGGGAAGCCGCGGCTGCCGCATTGGCCGCCAAGCACCGCCTCGAGGTGGCGTGGACGACCATCGCGGGGACTCTGGACCGGTCGCTGGTGTGGAGCACGTCGGCGGTCCTGGGCCAGCAGCCACTGGACGCCGAGCAAGCCCGCGCTGTGGGACGCCTGCTGCACTTGGACGACGATGTCATCACGGCGCTGCAATTACCGCCAGTGCGCGGCTCGGACATGGTCGATACCACCGAACCCATGGTGTACCGGCTGCAGGAGATGGTGCAGGTGTACGGCAGCACGCTGGCCGAACTGATCCGCGAGGAGTTCGGGGACGGCATCATGAGCGCCATCGACTTCGAGCTGTCGCTCGAACGCCGCGAAGACCCCAAGGGCGACCGGGTACGGCTGGTACTCGACGGGAAGTTCCTGCCCTACCGGGTTTTCTGAGCGGCTGGGTGCTGTCGCAGCACTACTGGGTGTGCGCCAGCACCTCGACATCAGCTCCGATGCGCGGTGCGGCTGCGATACGGGCGTCGAGGGTCACCAGCGGAATACCGAGTTGCTCAGCCAGCGCGACGTAGAGGCCGTCAGTGAACGTCAGGTCGTGCCGCAGCTCCCAGGCTCGTGGAACCAAGGCACGGTGCTCGAAGCGCATGATCTCCAGGGCACCGAGAGCGTTGATCGCAATGCAGCCCGCTCGTCGTCGAGCGATCCGTGCCGCCACTGCCTTCGCACGGCACTGCCCGCCTCACCATCAACGATGGCAGGCGCCACCAACCGCTCACCAGCCAGGCGGTCGGCAGCACTCACCGATCCGATGACCACCTGAACGATCACCGAGGCATCGACGACGATCACCCAACGCGGTCCCGCTCAGCGCGGATGTCCGTCATGATCTCCTCGTCGGTGATTCCGGTAGGAGGCAGTTCCCGCAACCGGGCGAAGATTTCGGCGTTACGGCCAACGCGGCTGGCCAGCTCCAACTCGCGCAGGGCAAACCTACTGAGTGACAGGCCCGCCGCCTCGGCTCGCCTGGTCAGCTCGGCGTGTACATCGTCGGGCACGTCCCTGATCTGGATGACCTTCGCCACGCACCCACACTACACCCATTTTGGGTGCATCAATCCCTAGGGACCGACCGCTGGTCTACGCGCAGCGGGTGGCCAGCGGGAACCTCGACTATCACCAGCCGCAGCCCGTCCGGGTCGGCGATCCACATCTCGTCGAGCCCCCACGGTTCACGACGCGGCTCCCGGAGCACCTCAACGCCCCGCTGGATGAGCTCGGCGGCCGCCGCAGCCAGGTCCCGGACCTGCAGCCATACCGCGGTAGCCACGCTCGGGTTCGCAGCAGACTCCCCTGACACCTCAAGGAAGCCGCCACCGAGGACGAAGACCGTGCCGCCGGGGAACTCGCGGTGGACGGCGAGCCCCAGCACGTCGCGGTAGAACGCCGTCGAACGGTCGCGATCTCGCGGGTGGAGCAGGATACGGCTGCTGAGTACCTCCATCACCCTGTCCTACCTGGATTTCAGGCCGGCCGTCGCCTGGGGGCGTCTCCAGGAGCCGGTTACGTCGACTGTTACGCTGATTTACCGTGCCGCGCCAAGGCACCCCCTCCTGAAGGCGAGATCGAAGGTAGACGCGTGGCCAACATCAAGTCGCAGCTGAAGCGGATCCGGACCAACGAGAAGGCGCGAGTGCGCAACAAGTCCATCAAGTCGTCGCTCAAGACTGCGGTCCGCCGGTTTCGCGAAGCCGCCGCCGCCGGCGAGAAGGACCGGGCACTTGGCGAGCTGCAGACTGCCAGCCGTCAGCTGGACAAGGCCGTGAGCAAGGGCGTGATCCACCGCAACCAGGCGGCGAACCGCAAATCGGCGATGGCCAAGCGAGCCGGTCAGCTGTAACGCCAGCGCCCTGGAGGACTAGCGGCGCCGCGCGGCGCACAGCGCCAGCACTGCGCGTTCCAGCGCATACTCGGCGTCTGCGGCTACGCCCTTGACGTCGGCGTTGACCGCGGCCACCAGCTGCATGGCCTGGGCCAGCCCGTCGCGCTCCCAGCCGCGGGACTGCGCCATCGCCTTTTTGACTTTCCATGGAGGCATGCCTAGCGTGCTGGCCAGGCGGTACGGGTCGCCACGGCCAGCGGCACTCACCCGGGCAACCGTTCGTACGGCGTCGGCGAGTGCGTCAGCAACCAGCACATGCGGCACGCCCAGCTGCATCGCCCAGCGCAACATCTCCAGGGCGCCGGTGCGGTCCCCGGTCATCGCCTTCTCCGCGACCGAGAAACCGGTGACCTCGGCGCGCCCGCGGTGATACCGGCGCACCGCGACCTCGTCCACCGAGCCACCGGAGTCGGTGGTCAGCTGGGCCGCGGCGGAGGCGAGTTCGCGAAGGTCGGAACCGACGGCGTCAAGCAGGGCCGTGATGGCGCCGGCGCTGATCCGTCCCCCGGCTCGGTGCACCTCGTCGCGCACGAACGCCGCCCGATCTTCGAAGCGGGTGATCCGGGCGCATTCATGGACCGCGGCACCCGCCGCACGCAGCCCATCGGCCAGCGCTTTGCCGCGACCACCCCCTGCGTGCGCGACGACGAGGACGATGCCCTCGGATGGCTCGCGCGCGTAGCTCAGGACCGCATCGGCGATGTCCTTGCCCGCCTCGTGAGCGGCGAGCAGCACCACCACCCGCCCTTGAGTGAACAGCGACGGGCTGACCAGCTCGCCAAGCTCACCCGAAACCAGGTCCGTGGTGCGCACCCGGCGAATTTCGATCTCTGGGTCAGTCCGCCGCGCGGCGTCCACCGCCGCCTGCACTGCCCGCTCGACCAGCAGTTCCTCCTCGCCGAGGACCAGATGCAGCGATGCGGACGTCACGGTTGGGCGGCTCACGGTGCCTATCCTTGCATCGAAGCGTGACCTGAATCCGACCTCCCGCATGGTGGACTTTGCTGGGCGCTCGATACCGACTGACGTACGGTGAA
This sequence comes from Actinomycetota bacterium, assembly GCA_030862405.1. Taxonomy (GTDB): domain Bacteria; phylum Actinomycetota; class Actinomycetes; order Mycobacteriales; family Pseudonocardiaceae. The sequence goes on from JALZDU010000021.1 coordinate 11,477, forward strand.
GACCACAACCGAATACCGCTCATCCAGAGGGGCAGAGGGATCGGCCCGACGAAGCCCCGGCAACCGACGCCAGCTGACGCGCATGTCTTCATACCGCGAGGTCGCTTGCGATCACGGTGCCAATTCCGACCCGCCGTGCGGGAGAGATGAGGAGAGACCTCGCGATGACTGGCACGCTAGCCACCCAGACTGCCCTGAACCTTGGCCCTGCACGCCATCTGGTGTGCCGAGAATGTGGATCCAGCACGCCGCTGGCTCCAGAATTCGCCTGTGTGGAGTGTTTCGGTCCCCTGGAAGTTGGCTATGACTTCGGCGCGGTCACCCACAAAGAGATCGAATCTGGGCCTCCGTCGATCTGGCGCTACCGAGGCCTGCTGCCAGTGCCGAACGACGTTGACGAATATCCGAACACCCAGCCTGGCCTGACCCGGCTAATCCGCGCTGACCGGCTCGCAGACGCACTGGGGATCCGCCGGCTGTGGGTCAAGGACGACACCGGTAACCCGACGCACTCGTTCAAGGATCGGGTGGTCGCGGTGGCGCTGGCCGCCGCTCGACAGCTGGGCTTTCGTGTGCTCGCCTGCCCGTCAACCGGCAACTTGGCCAACGCGGTGGCCGCGGCGGCCGCCCGGGCCGGGTGGGAGTCGGTGGTGCTCATCCCGTCCTCACTGGAACGAGCCAAGGTACTCACCACCGCGGTCTACGATGGTGCGCTGATCGCAGTGGATGGCAATTACGACGACGTCAACCGGCTGGCCACCGAGCTCGCCGCCGAACACGAGGACTGGGCGTTCGTCAACGTCAACGTCCGTCCTTACTACGCCGAAGGTTCCAAGACACTGGGTTTCGAGGTCGCCGAGCAGCTTGGCTGGCGGCTGCCTGATCAGGTCGTGGTGCCGATCGCATCCGGTTCGCAACTGACCAAAGTGGACAAAGGTTTCCGCGAGTTCATTGAGCTGGGGCTGGTGGAGCCGAAGCCCTACCGCGTGTTCGGAGCCCAGGCCACTGGCTGCTCGCCGGTTTCCGCGGCCTTCAAAGCGGGCCACGATGTAGTTCAGCCGGTCCGACCAGACACCATTGCCCGTTCGTTGGCCATCGGCGCGCCCGCCGACGGTCCGTACGTATTGGATGTTGTCCGCCGCACCAGTGCCGCGATCGAGGATGTCACCGACGCAGAGGTGGTCGAAGGAATCCGGTTGCTGGCCCGTACCGAGGGTATTTTCGCTGAAACCGCCGGGGGGGTGACGGTTGCCTGCGCGAAGAAGATGGTCGAAAACGGGTCTTTGGACCCCGACGCCGAAACCGTCCTGCTCATTACCGGCGATGGGCTCAAGACCTTGGAAGCGGTGCAGGATCACGTTGGGCCGCGCGCCACCGTGCCGCCCAACACCAAGGCCGTACGCGCGGCACTTCAAGGTTGATGGCGCGGTATTTCCGGCGAATATCCAATAGACGGTAACGCACGCTGACTCGGCAACTAGCCTAGTCAGGCACGTCCGCGCGAGCCGCCTTGGCCTTATGGAGGCCGTTGCGTTGCTCCGCGCATTACCACCTGAAGACCGGTCTTTCCCGCTGCCACCAAGACGTCGCCGTTGAGATCGGTTCGCGCCACTCGAGATCCCGTGCGTGCTAGCGCATCGAGGACGTGCTGGCTCGGATGACCGTAACGGTTATGTGCTCCCACACTCACGATCGCTACTCGCGGCTCTACTGCTGCGAAGAACTCCTTGGCGGCGTAGCGCGAGCCGTGGTGCGGGACTTTGAGCACGTCAGCCCGCAGATCAATCCTGGCGGCCAGCAGGTCCGCTTGAGCATCGAGCTCCACGTCTCCGGTCAGCAGCACCCGCCCAGCGGGGGTGGTCGCCCTCAGCACGACCGAGGCGTTGTTCACTACGGTGCCATCCACCTCGGCGTCGTGGTCGCCCACCACCGGCGAGGCACCCAGCGGAGCTAGCACGTCGAGCACCAGGCCGGGCCAGGACAGCCGCTGTCCGGCAGCCACCGCGACCACCGGCACGTGAGCCACCGCAGCGGCTCGCAGCACCTCGGCGAACGCCCACGGCGGGCTACGTCCAGGGCCGAGCGCGACCGCGCTGACGGTCCGTCCCCGCAGCGCGCCGACCAGCCCGCCGACGTGATCAGCGTGCAGGTGGCTGATCACGACCAGGGCGAGTCGCTGGATCCCCAGGCGGTCGAGGCAAGCCGACACCGGACCCGGGTCGGATCCGGTGTCCACCAGCACCGCCCGATCCCGCTCCGCGGTGGCCAAGACTACCGCGTCGCCCTGGCCGACGTCGCATGCCGCTACTACCCAGCCGGTTACCGGCCAACCCGGCAACACATACCGCGTCGGCACCAGTACAAGCAGGGCACCGACCAATCCGGCCGCCACGAGTACCCGCAGCCGATGTGCCCGTATCGCGAACAGCGCCGCGCTAACGAGCAACGCCAACAGCAGTGCACCAGAGGTCCCTCCTGGCCACTGCATCACCCCGTCGGGCACAGCGGCCCCATGGTGACCCACGCCCACCAGCCAACCCACCACCGGTCCAGCCACCTGCACGACGACGGCAGCGGTGGCGGGGTGCAACGGTGCAAGCACCGTGGCGAGCACGCCGAGCACGGTCGCCGGTGCGACCGCCGGGGCAGCGAGCAGGTTGGCCAGCACTGCCACCAGGCTCACCTGCCCGGACAGGCCTGCCACCACCGGCGCGGTGACCACGTGGGCGGCCGCGGGCACCGCGAGTGCCTCGGCAATCCCCGGCGGCACCCCGTGACGGCGCAGCCCGGCCGCCCAACCAGGCGCAAGCAGCACCAGCGCACCGGTAGCCAGAACGGATAGCGCGAACCCCGGATCACCCCCTAACGCCGGATCGACCAGGAGCAAGACCAGCACCGCGGCGCACAACGCGGGAACCGCCGAGCGGTGACGGCCGAGCATCAGTGCCATCAGGGCGACGGCGCCCATCGCGGCGGCGCGCAGCACACTCGGAGAGGGGCGGCACAGCACCACGAACCCGACCAGGACCAGGCCGGCGAGGATGGCTGCGGTCCGCGGTCCGGTGCGAGCCAGCCGGGCCAGCCCCACAACGGCCCCACACAAGATCGCCACGTTGGCACCGGACACGGCCGTGAGATGCGCTAGGCCAGCGGCGCGGAAGTCGTCTTCGACTGTGGACACCATTGTTGAGGTGTCCCCCACCACCAGCGCGGGCAGCAACCCGGCCGGTTCCGGATCGAGGACTCCGGCCGCCACCCGCAGCCCGGACCGCAGACGCTCGGCAACGCGTTGGACTGCGGTTGGCGTCGCCAGTACCTCCGGCTGACCTCGCACCCGCAGCACGGCAACCGTCAGGTCAGACCGGTTGGGTAGGGCAAGCAGCCCGGTGGCCCGCACCCGCTGGCCGGGCAGCAGGCCAGTCCAGCCCTGCGCCGGAGCCAGCAGAACCACCCGACCGCCAGTCCGCCATTGCCGCCCGGCGAGCTCCGCGGCCTCAAGCTCAGCGCGTATGACCACCCGTTGGGGCTGCGGTCGCCGACCGCCGTATCCCGACGAGTCGACGGCCTGCGGGTCGTCGCTCAACTGCACCGATACTGTCGCTGCCAAGCCGCCTTCCGCCCCGGCTCGCAGCGGATGGCGCTCAACTTGCCACGACTGCACACCGACCACGAGTGCCAGTGACGCGGCCGCCCCGCCCACTGCCAGCATCGTTGCCGACCGGCCGCGCAGCCCGGCAACACCGGCAGCCAGCAGGGCCCCCGCACCCGATGCAGCCGCGGCCAGCGACCCCAGGTGCAACCCAGTAAGCACCACCGCCCAGCCGGCCAGCGCGGCGGGCACGAGACGCAGGTCATGCCGCGGTGGGACAACGGGTGCGTCGGCGGTTATCACGCCGCCTCCGCGGGAAGAAGCACGTCGGCGGTCATCACGCCGCCTCCGCGGGAAAGCACGTCGGCGGTCACACCCGCACCAGATCCTTGAGCCGGGCCAACCGCGCCTGCCCGATCCCGCTCACCTCGCGGAGCTGATCCACCGAGATGAAGCGGCCGTGCGCGGCCCGCCAGTCGAGAATGCGCTGGGCGGTGACTGGGCCGACCCCGGGCAGCACGTCAAGCTGCTCCAGGGTGGCCGTGTTGAGGTCGACTTTCCGGGACTCACCGGACGGGGTGCTCGGCGCGGCGCCGTCCGTGGGCTGCCCTGGTGGCGGTGCCACACCGATCAGGAGCTGCTCGCCGTCAGACAGCCGGCGAGCGATGTTCAAGCCCATCAGATCGGTGCCCGGCAGTGGCCCGCCCGCCGCGGTCAGTGCGTCAGCTACCCGGGTGCCGTCGGGTAGCCGGACCAGCCCGGGCCGCACCACCCGACCCGCCACACTGACCACTACCTCCGGGGCAGCCAGCGGTGGTGGCGCTGATGCACCCGGCGCCGTGTCAGCGGTGACCAGCGGCAAGGCTGGAGTTGGCTCGGGCACTGGGCGTTCCCGCCACACCCCGACCGCGGCGATCACCGCCGCTAGTGCGGCGACCAGCGACAGGGCGAGCGCACCTGGTCGTCCTGGTTCCCACCGGGCGTTGCGCAGCGAATCCGGCACCCACCGCTGGACCAGCCGGCCTCCTCGCGATGTGGCGGGTGAGCCGGTCCGGTCGCTCGGGGCGGTCTGGGGCAGCCCGTCCGCAGCAACCGTCTCAGGCGGTCCTTTGTCGTCGGGCTCGGCGGGCATTCGCAGCGCCATGAGCCGCTTTTGGGCGTCCTGCCGGTCGCCGGTGTCGGTGGATGGGAAGCTGGGAAGCGAAGCCACGGGGCGACGCTAGGACGGTTTCGCTGCTTGGTTCACCACCTGCGGCCGTGAGCTGTGGACAACATGGCGGCTGGGGACAAGTCAGGGTCAGCCGCCGGGGAGCTGCGCCGTCAAACCGCCGGGTAGAACGACCACGCCGAGCATTCCCGGTCCAGCATGCGCGCCGATCGCGGCCCCGACCTCAGAGACCAGGCATTGCGCCAGCGACGGCAACCGCGCACGCAGTTGCTCGACCAGGTCCATCGCGCGGTCGGCGGCACCGAGGTGATGCACCGCGAGGTCCAGCGGCTCCGAACCGGCTGCCTGCACCGCCAGTTCGACCAGCCGAGCCCGCGCGCGGGTGGCGGTGCGAACCTTCTCCAGCGGCACAACCCGTCCCGAGTCGACGTGCAGCAGCGGCTTGACCGCCAACGCACTGCCCAGCAGCGCGGCCGCCTGGCTGATCCTGCCTCCACGACGTAGGTACTCCAGGGTGTCCACCGAAAAGAAGGTCCGGGTGCGAGCGCTGATTTGCTCAGCAGTGTCGTACACGGTGCTCTGATCGGCGCCGGTCGCGGCGACGGCGGCTGCAGCGAGGACGGCGAAGCCCAAGCCCATGCCCGCCGAGCGCGAGTCGACCACCCGAACCCGCTTCGCGCCGATCTGCTCGGCGGCAAGTCGGGCCGACTCCCAGGTGCCGGACAATGCGCGGGACAGATGCACTGACACGACGGTGTCAGCACCGGCTCTGATGACCTCCGTGTACACCGCCTCGAACTCCCCCGGTGTCGGGCGAGAGGTACGCACCGTGGCCCGTCTCGTAAGAGCTTCCACCAAGTCGGCGGGCCCGAGCTGCAGGCCGTCCAACCGGTGGCGTCCGTTAACCATGACGTGCAGCGGAACCTGGCGGATACCATGGCGTTGCGCGAGCCCGTCCGGGAGGTCAGCGGTTGAGTCGGTGACGACGGCAACGGGCACGATCATCAGCGTAGGGGCCGTCAGCGGCCCAGCAGCGAAGCTACCTGCGTGGGCACCTGGAGTGGCTTAGACCGGAGCGGCGGTGTTGTACGAAAACAGCCGCCAACCCAAGCCGTGGCGAAGAAGCACCGTCCAGTGACAGTTGCTGATCCCCCCGAACACCGGCCAGCCCGACACCGGCAGGCCGAGTAGCAGTGGTGTCAAGCCAGCGATCAACCCGCCGTGAGTACAAAGCACCGCGCTGCTGTGGCCGTCCGCGTCGAGCTCCGAAACCACGTGCGCGGCCCGTCCTGCCACCTCTACCCGAGTCTCACCACCTGGCGGGGCCCATTCCGGGTTGCCTCGCCAGGTCTGTATGCCGCCCGGGCAACGCGCCTCCACCTCGGCATGGGTCAAGCCCTGCCACGTCCCCAGATTGGTCTCCCGCAGCCGCTTGTCGACCCGAAGTGGCATCCCGGTCTCGGCGGCGAGTACAGCCGCGGTGTCTCCGGCACGGGACAGATCGGAGGTCACCAGAACGTCCGGTTTCAGCTCCGCGAGCAACCGGGCCGCCCGGCGAGCCTGACCAAGCCCAGTAGCGGTGAGCTGGGAGTCAAGCTGACCTTGCATCCGCAGCGCCGCGTTGTAGTCGGTCTCGCCGTGCCGCCAAAGCACAAGCCTTGTCAGGGTCACACCGACTCGTCCGCCTCATGGGGCGCGGCAGGAGAATCGGCTTCGAAGGGGATCGTCGGGCAGTCCTTCCACAGCCGCTCAAGGCCGTAGAAGGAGCGCTCCTCGACATGCTGCACGTGCACGACGACGTCCACGAAATCCAGCAGCACCCAGCGCCCTTCGCGGGTCCCCTCGCGGCGTACCGGCTTGGTCCCAGCGGCGGCCATCTTCTCTTCGACGGCGTCCACAATGGCCTGGACCTGGCGCTCGTTGGGCGCTGAGGCGATCACGAAACAGTCCGTGATCACCAGCTGGTCGGACACGTCAAGCAGGGTGATGTTGTGCGCTTTTTTGCCCGCCGCAGCGTTCGCCGCGGTCAACGCCAGGTCTCGTGCGTGCTCAGTGGCTGACACGTCACTCCTTGTCTCGGCTCGGAAGCCGGCGCTCGACTGCCCGCGGCGCTGCGTACATCCAAGCTTGTCACCGCCCAATTATCGGTGAGGGTACGTGTTCGGAGCAGGTCGACTCGGAGCTGCCTACGCTCGTCGACTAAGTCGGTGGCGGTTCGTGACTCCGATGGCTAGCCACGTGCGACTCGCGTTCTCGCTAGGTGAGAGTAACGATGGTGAGATGACCATCATTCAGACCGACCCCGCTTCCCTGATCAACGTGTTCACGGTCGCGCCAGAGCGTCAAGGCGTACTGATCGCGCACCTACCGGACGCGACTGAGCAAATAACGCGCCACCAGCAGGGCTTCCCTCGGCCAACATTCGCGCCAACCTCGACGGCACCAGGGTCGTCAATTATGCCCAGTGGCAGATCTGCCGAGACTTCGAAGCCATGCTGGCGAACTCGCCAACAAGTCCACATGGCCACCGCCTATGAGATTGTTACCAGCGCGGAGCCAGAGCTCTACGAGGTCACACATGCTTACCGGCGGTGAACACTGGCCGCTCTTGCGTACAGCAAGCGTCAACCGCAATCTCGGATCAGCGTCGTATCGGACCAGGGTCCGATCCCAAACCCCGGACCCCGCTCCGATGTGCGCGCATCCAGCATGCGGCAACATTGTCGGCATGATCGAGGTATGCGAACTGCCCCAGCCCGGCCAGCGCGACGTATTCGTGCGCTCGCCCCGCCGCAGCGGACTGACCAGGGTACTGACCAGCATGGGCGCGACGGTGCTCGCCGAACCCGGCCATGGGCTCTCGGTCACCGGCATGGACGCATGCAGGATCGCCACGGTCGCCGCAGCGCATTACATACCGATACAGGAACTGACGCCCCGCAGGGTGAGGGGATAAATATCGATCGGCCCGGTACAGGCAGCGCTTGCTGACGATGGCCGTCTCCACAGATGGAGCTCCGGACACGCCGGTGACGTCCGTCGTGGCCCACGTGAGTCGCTTCCCCCAGCTAACATCCGAACCGCTCGCAGACCGTGACAGCCCGTTCGTCGTTTCGTCACCGATAACGGTTTAACTCCCCGGACCCAGACGACACCGTGTCCGTCCGTGCCAGGACGACACCGCAAGCGCACCACACCCGCATCCGCATCTATCGCAGTGGGCGCCTCCACCGTGACAGCCGTTCTGCTTGGGGGCACCGCGTCGGCGGCGCAACCCTCGGTCGCTACGCCCGCCCCGGTGGCGCTGGTGGCGTTCACGGCTGACGCGCAGACTGAACGGTGGCCGACTGACGTGCCCCGTCGGCCAGCAGTCGAGCCGGCACCCGCGGAACAGGCGACCGGCAGGCACCGGTCCGTTGAAAAGGCGGCAGCCGAGCGGGCGCCTAGCACACCAGCACCTGCCGCAGCTGAGGTTTCGTGCTCAGGTTCTTGGCTCAGTGGTGTTAAGCGAATCGCGAAGTCAGCCGGATGTGGCTTGACCAACACGTTTGACATTGACGCTATCGGCGGGTACCGCGCTGGCAGTAAAGAACATCGTTCTGGTAAAGCATTAGATTTAATGACCTTCAGTGATGTCACTAAAGGCAACGCTATCGCTGAATACCTGCTAGCCAATAAAAAAGCTTTGGGTGTTCAACATGTGATTTGGCGACAGCGCATTAATTACGGATTCGGGTGGAAAAGGATGCCTAACAGGGGAAGCGCTACAGCTAATCACATGGATCATGTACATGTGTTGTTTAAGTAATAGCAGGGATTCTGACTATGATGACAATGTCGCTCGCCGATGTGAAGGTGCGCCTCTCGGAGCTGGTGGGAAGGGTCCACGCTCACGAACGTGTCACGGTGACGGTGCATGGCCGACCGTCTGCCGTGTTGATCGCGGTGGAGGATCTGGAGGCGTTGGAGGAGACTTTGTCGGTGCTGTCTGATCCTGACACTCTGCGGCGCCTGGTGGAGTCCGACGCCGAGCTGGCGCGGGGCGAGGTCGTGGGTGCTGAGGAGTTGGCGGAGTCGATGGCGGCACGGCGTCGACATTCGGCGTGAGTCACGGGTGACGGATCGCTTCTCGCTGCGCGTGACTCCCAACCGTTCGCCGAGTGCTGGCTGAGCGGCTTCCCGAGTCGATCGCGTTTGCTGCGTTCGAGTTCATCAACGGACCGCTGCTGGATAATCCGTACCGGGTGGGTCGACGTCTCCTGGCGCCACTGGATGATCGATACAGCGCTCGCCGCGACAGCTACTGGATAGGACAGAGCGTTGAGCAGTGGTCTGAACAGTCCGTGGTTAGCCGTGAAGACCATTTAGTGCTCGCGATGAAGGGCACGCGGAGGGCGCGGGTGGTCGGCTGCGAACTGTCGAACTCATTCAGTCGTCCCAGGGATCTGACCCTTGGTGATCATTGTGGTGTGGGGGCGGTCAGGGCGGGTACTCCGGAGTTTGTGCCAGGGCCCTTTCGGTAGTGCCGTGGCTGTCCCAGTGTGCGACGACCGGAAGGAAACTGTCTGATGTTTTTGCACAACCCGAAAATGATGTACACGGTGCGGGTTGACCAGCCGAATCCCGCGTTCGCCAAGATGCTGCTGGAGCAGTTCGGCGGCCCCAACGGGGAGCTCGCCGCCGCGATGCGCTACTTCACCCAGGGCTGGAACGAGCCCAACGGTCCGCGCCGGAGCATGCTGCTCGACATCGCGACCGAGGAGCTCTCACACCTGGAAATGGTCGCCCAGACCCTTTCCATGCTGCTCAAAGGATCCCCCTCCGAGCTCGTCGATCAAGTAGAAGGCAACTACCTCGGTGAGCTGCTGGATGGAAAGATGCCCGATTACGTCAACCTGTCACTCAACAGCGGACCGAACGTCTTAGGTGGCGGAGGTCCGCGACTCACCGACTCGATGGGTGCTCCCTGGACCGCCGCCTACATCGACACGATCGGCCAGCCGGTGGCTGACTTGCACTCCGACATCGCCGCAGAAGCCCGCGCGAAGATCGTTTATGAACGGCTAATCAAGCAGTGCGACGATCCCGGCTGCAAGGACACATTGACCTTCCTCATGACCCGCGAGGTTGCCCACCAGAAGATGTTCCAGGCCGCGCTCGACGCGATCATGGACAATTTCCCACCCGGTACCCTGCCGGGCGACCAGGCGCTAGGTCACGCCTACGTCGCAGACTCCGGCGACTTCAGCGGCGACGGTAAGCCCGATGGCTTCGAGCTCTCCCAAGCCAACAGCGACTGGGGTTTCGAACTCGACACCAACCCCGTGGGCCACGCCGCCCAGCAAGAGGTCGGATCCCCACCAGCATCCTGACCAAGTCCCGCAACAAGTTGAGAATACCCGTGGCGGAGCAATTGAAAGGGAATCAGCTCCGGCAGTGAAGGGGCATTGGCCTGGCTGTTGCGCCGTTCTTGGCGAGTGAGCCATCACGCCGGGCGGGTGGTTGGCGGCCGGCCATCCGCTGCCCACGACCGCATCCTGCCGGGTGCGGTCGCGGCGAGCATCTGCGGTTTGTCTCGGCTAGACGTGCCCGGCTGGCGTAGTTCGCCTTCTGGGTCCTTGCGACGCCGCCGGATGCCTCGATCGGACGCGAACGCTCATCGACGCCGCGCACGGATCGCGCCCATCAGCCGCTGCCGACCGGTCGGCAGCGGCTGATGGCGAGTTGTACCGATGTTGTACATGAGGTACCCAACGACGCTGTTATAGCTGGTCAATAGCGTGCTCCTCGGTACAGCTTGCGCTTGCTGATGTACTGCACGACCCCATCGGGCACCAGGTACCAGATTGGCTGGTCGCAGGCGATGCGCTGCCGGCAGTCCGTTGACGAGATCGCCATGGCTGGCACCTCGACCAGGCTGACCGCATGGTCTGGCAAGTGCTTGCCGTCGAGCTGGAACCCTGGGCGGGTCACCCCGACCAGGTGGGCGAGCTCGAACAGCTCGTCGACTCGTTTCCAAGACAAGATCTGTGCCAGAGCGTCAGCCCCGGTGATGAAGAACATCTCATGGTCGGGGAACAGTGTGCGCAAGTCGGTGAGAGTGTCCACGGTGACGGTGGGAGCCCGGCGGTCGACGTCCACCCGGCTGGTGGAGAACCGAGGATTGGACGCGGTGGCGATGACCGTCATGAGGTAGCGGTCTTCGGCTGGACTGACGTCGCGCTCGTCTTTCTGCCACGGGATCCCGGTGGGCACGAAGACGACCTCATCCAATCCGAACCGGGCCTGCACCTCGCTGGCAGCGACGAGGTGGCCATGGTGGATGGGATCGAAGGTGCCGCCCATGACGCCGAGTCGCCGCCCAAACATGGGCGCAGCTTAGGCGACGTCCGGTAGGCTGTTTCGGGTCAGCTCCAGCAGCAATGAGCTGAAAACTAGGCGGCCGACCGTTGGGCAGTGGTGGCAAGCAAGAGCCTCAGCGAGGTCTCATCGAGAGAACGGGCGCTACTCGACGCCTTGGTTTCTGGCTGCGTCATCGAGTGCAGCGAACTCAGCGTTGAGCAGCTAGCTGCGAGTGAGAACCCCAGATACGCCATCCGTGGCGAACTCATCCGGGAACTGGTGCTGGGGCGCGGTGGTGTCCGTTTCGATCCGCTAGGTGTGCGCATCTATGGCGCGCGGATCACCGGAACACTCGATCTCACCCACGTTGCGGCCACAGTGGGGATTGAGCTGCGAGGTTGCTACTTCGATCACGCCCTGTTCCTCACGGGCGCCCGTTTACCGTGGTTGACCTTGAGCGCTTCGCATCTCCCCGCTCTGGACGGCGACGGACTCCGGGTCCAGGGTGATGTACTGCTCAACGAGGGTTTCACCGCATCCGGGCACGGTGAGGAGGGCGCAGTACGGTTGCTAGGCGCCCACATCAGCGGCCAACTCAACCTCAACGGCGCGCGGCTGGCCAACGACGCCGGCCCCGCCCTCATCGCCGACGGCCTCCACGTCTATGGCGACGTGTTCGGCGGGGGTTTCGTCGCCACCGGGCACGGCGGACTCGGCGCGGTGCGGCTGCCCGGCGCGCACGTCAGCGGCCAAGTCAACCTCAACGGCGCCGACCTGGCCAACCAAGCCGGTCCGGCGCTCATCGGCGACGGCCTTCGAGTCGATGGTGGGCTGGTTCTCGCAGAGGGATTCACCGCCACCGGACACTGCGGACGCGGCGCGGTGCGGCTGCCAGGTGCTCGTGTCGGCGGCCAACTCAATCTCGACGGGGCCGAGCTGATCAACAACGCCGGCCCGGCCCTCATCGGCGACCACCTCCAAGTCCAGGGCGGCGTGTTCCTCGACCGGTTCACCGCAACCGGACACGGCGAAGATGGCGCGGTGCGGCTACCCGACGCCCACATCAGCGGCCAGCTCAACCTGGATGGCGCGGAGCTGACCAACTACACCGGTCCAGCGTTGATCGGCGACCACCTCCAGGTCAGCAGCGACATGTTCGCCGAGGGCCTCATCGCCACCGGACACAGCACAGACAGCGCCGTGCGGCTATCGGACGCCCAGATCAGTGGCCAGCTCAACCTCAATGGCGCCAAGCTCACCAACCAAGCCGGTCGAGCTCTGATCGGGGACCACCTCCAGGTCGGCAGCGACATGTTCGCCGAGGGATTCACCGCTACCGGACACAGCACAGACGGCGCAGTGCGGCTACCGGATGCCCACATCAGCGGCCAACTCGACCTCAACGACGCGAAGCTGACCAATCCCGCTGGGCCGGTTCTCGATCTAGAGGATGCCGAGGCCAAGCACCTGTTCCTGCCAGCTCATGTGATCTGTCTACACGGCACTACGAGCAGGTCGACCTGCTCCACCCCAGAGCGTCGGCTCGCCCTAGCCGGCCTGGTCTACACGTCGCTTCATACCGTCAGCTGGCACGAGTGGCTGCATCTGGTCACCCATCACACCCATGCTTACCGGCCTCAGCCCTATCAGCAGCTTGCCACCGTGCTCAAGAGCACTGGCCACGAGTCCACAGCGCGTGATGTCCTCATCGCCCAGCAAAAGGACCTTTATCACCGTGGAGAGCTCGGTGGACGGCTGGCTAAAGGGGCGCACCGTCTGTGGGGAGTACTCGCCGGATACGGCTACCGCAGCGGCCGAACTGTACTTGCCCTGCTGGTGGTGCTCCTGATTGCGGCGGGGCTGGGTGTCGCCGCGGGGCATACTTCCCCGGAACCAGGTCGTTACGTCGCCGCACACACCAGCCAGACCGAGAACCCCAACTCGCCATGTTCACTGCTCGAACAAATCAGCCTAGGTATCGATCGCAGCGTGCCGCTGGCCACCACGGGTATCACCAACCGTTGTGACTTCGAGACCTCCAGTCCGCTCGGCGCGGCATTCACCGCCTCCACTTGGGTACTGCAAGGGGTTGTTTGGACCCTGGCCATCCTCGTGGCCGCGGGCTACCTCAGGTCCTTCCGCGGGAGCAGCTAGGCGGACCACCGGAGAGGGACCGCGGGCGTTAACCCCCGATGTAGCTCATCTCCACCTTGGACAGCCCGGTCGTCGCGCTTGTGCGCTGGGCCGAGTAACGGTCGGTCCGGCCCGTCCAGAGACCGCTGACCACAGTGTTGAGTTCGTCGTCGCTGCATCCGCTGCGCAGCAGCGCCCGAAGGTCGTGTCCCGCGCCGGAGAACAGGCAGGTGTACAACTCACCCTTGGCGGACAGGCGGGCCCGGGAGCAGGTGCGGCAGAACGGCTTGGTGATCGAGGCGATCACGCCGACCTCGCCTGCTCCGTCAAGGTAGCGGTACCGGGTGGCCACCTCGCCGACGTATGTGGGTTCCAGCGGTTCGATCGGCCAGACGGCATTGATACGCTCGATGATCTCATCTGCCGAGACGACGTCGTCCAACCGCCAGCCGTTGGTGGCTCCGACGTCCATGAATTCGATGAACCGGACGACGTAGCCGTGCTCGCGCCCAAAGCCGGCGAGATCGACAATGCCCTGCCCGTCGTTCATGCCTCTCTTGATCACCGCGTTGACCTTCACGGGAGTCATGCCGACGTCTGCAGCAGTCGCAATTCCCTTGATCACCCGGGCCAGCGGAATTTTCACATCACTGACGGCCCGGAATGTCGGCTCGTCAAGAGAGTCCAGGCTTACCGTCACCCGCCTTAAACCGGCATCTCGAAGTGCTTGTGCCTTCGCGGCCAGCAGCGACCCGTTGGTCGTCAGGGCCACATCTTCCACGCCTTCGATGTTGACGAGCTGCTCGACAAGTCGCTCGATGCCATGCCGAAGCAACGGCTCTCCACCGGTGAGCCGCAGCTTACTGACACCCAAACGCGCAAAAACCATCCCGAGCCGCTGAATCTCCTCGAACGTCAGCAGCTCTGAGTGATCCATAAAGGGGAAGTCGGTGCCGAAGACGTCGCGCGGCATGCAGTAGCAGCAGCGGAAGTTGCACCGGTCGGTCACCGAGATCCGCAGGTCCCGCAGTGGACGACCAAACTTGTCGCTCACAGTGGTCATGGGCTTCACACCCGATCTTCGTGTCGTACCGTAAAAAAGTTCAGTCAACCATCTAGGATACCCGTCTAGGGTACCCACTAAGCCATCAGTGCAACCGGGATGATCACGAACTGCCGCAGGTACAGGTCAGCGAAGGTGACGGGTCCGCGAGGTCCGGGCACCCGATCGACGTTGATCCCGGTCTCGGGAACTCTTCGTAGCTTGAACCCATCAAGCAGACGGGTGCTGGCATTCCAGAACACCCCGGTGCCCTCATAGCTGTCCATGAACTCGTGCGCCGCGGCCTTGTTGTCGGTGACGATGGTGGCGGCCAGCCCGGAGGTCTCCTGGTTCGCGACCTGAGCTGCCTGCCTTGGACCGTCGACCCGGCTGACGGTCAGCGTTGCCTCTCGCCCGGTATCCAACGCCCACTCATGCCCCAACGGGTGGTCATGCGGGTGCAGCGACAACGCGATCCCGCGCTGCCGGGCGGCCCCAAGCAGCGCCTCGTGTAACTCTTCCGGGGCGCCATCGGCCACCAGCATCAGGTTCACCCGGTTGCAGACGCCCAGCCGGTCCAGCCCAGCAACCAGCAGCTCGACGGCCAGCATGGGATCGGCCGCGGCATCGACGTAAAGCACCCCGCCACCATCGGCATGGGCCAACACTCGCACCCCGTGACGAGCCCCCTCGGCGGCCAGCGTCCGGGTGGTGTCTCCACTGCCCCGCACGATGACCAATGGGATCAGTTCACGGTGCTGCACCAGTGCCAGGGCGCAGTCCCGGCGTGGGTCCGGCACCAGTTGCACGGCGCCAGGGTCCAAGCCTGCATCGGCCAGCGCCGGCGCGATGACGTGTTCGCACAGTGCTAGCGCCGAGCGCAGCGCCGCCGATCCGGTGCGCAGCACTCCGGCGTTGCGGGATTTCACCAGCTGCGAGGCGATGTCGACGGTGACATTGGGCCGGGCCTCGAAGGTGGCGCCCACCACGCCTACCGGGCGGCGACGCTCAATCAGCCGCAAACCGTCTGGGCGGTCTTCCAGTACCCGATCCCGCGACGGGAACGGAACCTGCGCCAGCAACTCGAGCTGGCCGGCCATCTCGGTCAGCCGCGCCTCGCCCAGCCTCAGCCGGTCGATCAGCGGCTGGGTCATCCCGGACTGCTCGGCTGCGGTGATGTCGGCGGCGTTGGCGGCAAGCACCTTGGCGGCAGAATCGGTCAGCCGGTGTGCCATGGCGTGCAGTGCGGTGTTGATCGCATCTCCGGAGGCGGTAGCTAGAGTGGGAGCGGCGCGCTGCGCCTGCCGGGCGCAATCCGCCACGACCTCGGCCCCGGTCGGAGTCCCCGAGGCCACCTCTGGGTTCGTTCGCAGCTGCACGGCACCCAGCCTACGGGCCCCCTTTTCCTCGCGTGTCGTGCTCCCGTGCCCGGTGTGCCGACGC
>JALZDU010000053.1 GCA_030862405.1 Actinomycetota bacterium
TATCGGACCCGGCGAAGGTCCACCCGCCGTGCTCACACGACGGCGGCTTGTGCAGTCCGTTGACGACGTTCACCGTCTGCTTCAGCGGGATGACGGGGCGGATGTCGCGGGACTCGCAGGCCGCGTACATACCGGATCCGTCGTATCCCTTGTCCAGCGCGCACGTACCGGGGGTGAATCCACGCCGCAGCGCGGTGTCGAGCAGAGACGGCATGTGCTCGTGCTCAGAGTCGCAGGCAGACTGGACCTGCCAGGCGACCGGAAGCCCGGTGTGGGTGCAGACGGCGGCGTGCACCTTGTAGCCGTAGAAGCCGCCGCCCTTGCGGGTGGAGATCGCGGACCGGTGACCCCACGAAGCGTCCGGGTCGGCGTAGTGGGTGCGGGGCTTGCCGTTGGGTAGGTCCCGATGACCGTTGGCGTAGGCGGGCAGGTCTGACCCGTCGATGGCCAGGTCCGAACCCATGTCCGGCAGGCGCTCCTGTAGTGCAGTGAGCACCCGATCGATGCAGGCCGTGAGCATGTCGCCGTGCTCACGCAACTTCCCCGTGAACCGGTACGCCGCGTGGACAGACGGCGCGTCACCGATGGCCGCGCGGAGGGCGGCGTGCTCGGCAACCAGCCGGACCGTGCGGCTCCATGTCGGCAAGACGTAGACGGACTTGACCAGGGCGAGTCCGACCATCGCCCGGATCGGGTAGCCCGGCCGTCCCGTCCAGCGGGTCTCTTGGAGATCGGCGATCAGACGTGTGATCTCCGGGCTGTCGAGCAGCGCGGCGAGCTGCGCGGCGCCACGGGTCGATGGTACGTTCGGAACGGCCATGGAGGTTGTGCTCCTTGGTCCAGACCCCCGGACGTTGGCGCGTTGCGGGGGTCACCCTTTTTCGTATCTCCTACACTGAGAATGTAGCAGGGCCGTCCGACAAAAAGTTGGTCGAGCGAAGGGTGACGAGCATGGCAGTCGACATCGTGACGCTCGAACTTACCGGCGATGTCTCCCTGGACGACTTGTCCCACGCCGTCGTGCACCTTCGTAGGCTTTTGACGGAGCTGGCGCGCGAGGTAGCCGAAGATGCAGAGATCGTGTGGATCGTTGACGCGCTAGAGAGCGGCAGTGCCTTGGCGGCTGTCCGCGGCCTTCCAGTCAACGAGCAGCGGATGCAGGACGTAGAGGAGGTGGTTCGGGCCTACGGGAACGTTGGGACTGCCATGCAGTCTGGTGCTCACATCGGCTACTCCAAGGCCGTGACGCACGAGGCTTACGAACTCACCTCCGTACTCAGTGGGCGGATCGAGATGATCCGCTTCGAGACGCCGGAGACGGAAGCGATGGTCACCGCTCCACCCGGTGCGGACATGTCCCGGATGCCCCTCCCCGACAAGATAACGGGATATGGCGCCGTTGAGGGCAGGGTCCAGACGTTGACCAGCAGGGGCGGACTTCGCTTCACTCTGTACGACATCCTGAACGACCGAGCCGTCTCTTGCTATTTTGGGGAGACGTTCGATCGGGAGATTATGCGTGGTGTATGGGGGTCGCGCGCCGTCGTTGAGGGATGGGTGACTCGCGATGCACAAACGGGGCGCCCACTCGCTATCCGTCGCGTAACGGATGTCGTGCCTAGGCCCGAAGGGGGCCGGGACGATTACGTGCGAGCGCGGGGGGCCATGGCTGGCGCTTGGAGCGACGTTCCACCGGAACAGGTGATCCGGCGGCTGCGCGATGCCTGACCCGGCACTCCGAGTCTATTGGGACTCCAACGTTTTCCTGCACTACGTCAACCAGACGCCCGACAAGCTCCCGGCGATCGACCAACTCCTGCTCAATGCGCGTAACCGTGAGGTTGAGATCTTGACCTCCGTACTTACTGTCACTGAGGTAGCCTTCGCCGCCCAGGAGAAAACACGGGGGCAACTGGACGCCGAAACCGAGAAGAAGATTCAGGCGTTATGGACCCCACCCGCGCCCGTGCAACTAGTTGAGTTCCATATTCTCCTCGCGGAGGACGCCCGAGGTCTAATCCGCAGTGCTCTGGGGCAGGGATGGAGCCTCAAGCCGTACGACGCCGTGCACCTTGCGACGGCGCAGCGCATGAGAGTGGAAAAGGTGCACACTTATGAGCCTAAATGGCGACGGTACTCAGGCATGATCGGCTGTCTGATCGAGGAGCCATTCGCTGCCCAGGTTGGGATGTTTCCGCCACCCCCGGCGTCACCGGGCACGTAGAATGTCTGGGGTAACGAGGGGCCTCCTGCGTGTAGGAGGGCTATACCCGTACCGTGGCGACCTGCCGAGCCATCCGGGCCAGCTCTCGGGCGTCGCCGCCGGTCCGAGCGTCCAGCGCGTCGGCCAGTGGTGCGAGCCACCGCTTGCGAGCACGGACCGACCGGAGCAAGGCCGCCCCGTCGATGGCTCCCTTCGCCAGCCGTAGACCGTCAGGCTCTCCAGCTCTGACGTGGATGGCAGCGAGGGTGATGTCGGCGAGTACTCCGTTGCGCCGCTCGCCGATGCCCCAGGCACGCACCGCACCCGCCGCGTAGGACTCGGCCACTTCGAGGCGCCCCAGGTTCAGGTGGACCCGGGCGGTCAGCTCGTCCATACCGGATCGTTCGAAAGTGTCGGGCGGCTCCCACCCGTCGCGCGCTCGGGCCAACGCGTCCGGCGCCTGTTCGTGACCCATGTCGACTAGCGCCAGCGCCGACTCACTCTCCAGCCATGCGGCCACGACCGCTATTCGAGGGTCGTCCCCGGGAGCTTTCATGAGCTTGAACTGCCCAAGCTGGTAGAGCTTGAGCGCGTCGTTGGGGTGGCCGAGTTCCCGCTCGATGGCCCCGGAGAACCGGAGCGCGCTTGCTACCCAGTAGGCGTCGCCGACCTTCGCCGCCAGCTCCACAGCCTGCCCGAAGTAGTGCCGGGCGTGATCGTCAAGGCCGGAGTCGGCGCAGCACCACCCGGCGAGGGTGCACAACCTCGCCAGCTCAGAACCGAGCCTTGCTGCGACCGGCGGGGCAGCGGGCACCGCCCGCAGCCGCATCGAGTGGTCAACGACCGCGAGGACGGCACCGGCTTGCCCCCCGCGTTCGCGGGCCAGTGCATCCACGTGTCCGGTCAGGCTGTCGACCTCGGCCACGTCAGCCATTCCGAGCCGGGACGGCAACGGCGCCTCGGGAGGGGCGGGCAGACTGAGTAGCTCACCCAGGAGGGGGTGGCCGGACAGTGCCGCGACCCCTGCGGCGGCCAGGAGTGCGCGGCGGCGCATCTCGTCGGTCACCGCCTTCCATGCTGCCTCGTCCTCCCGAGCGTAAGCGCTGTCCCCGCCGTCGGCGGACCCTAAGCGCATCCATCCTCGCTCGATACCCAGGCCGTCGCAGATCCGTTCGAGCACGTC
>JALZDU010000105.1 GCA_030862405.1 Actinomycetota bacterium
CCTGCCTTGGTACCGAGCACGTAACCGGTCGCGGCTCCCACCAAGAACATCAGCATGGCCGTCCTCCTCATGTCGTCTTCGGGCGTGGCGGCCCATCCTGCACCAGCACCCCGGTGGACACCAGGACTGGGTGCCCAGATCATGCGATATGGTGGACCACGTTCGACCGGGGGCCGCGCGCACCCGGCCGGTGCCTTCCTCCGTAGCTCAATTGGCAGAGCATGCCACTGTTAATCGCAGGGTTACTGGTTCGAGTCCAGTCGGGGGAGCCCTTCTCCCAGGTCACACGGCTGACACGGTAGCGCATCAAGATCATGTCCACCGCTTACCCGTTGTTTCGTTCGATGACGGCTCCTTGCAGGGCGCCAGGCCAGCAAGCTCCATCATCCTGGCGGCAACGCCGTGGGCGGCCTGCCGGCCCGTATTGGGTGTCCTGCGTGACGCTCGCCGCGTGTGACCGAGCTGGTCGGCGATCAGCCGTGCAGACAGTCCGGCATCGTCGAGGATCGTGGCGTAGGTCGTCCGGAGACTAGCCTCGTCACCTAGCTGAATCCTGGGCTGCCGCGGGCGTTGCGCAGGTCACGGCTCGTGTTCGACGGGCCCCGCCAGCGGGTTACAGTCTGAGGTTTGACGACATGGGGCACTGCGCGCCGTGAGGGGAGATCAGTGAGCAACTCCTTCCGTGAAGTCTTGGACCAGATGTTCAAGGCACGGTTCCCGTTGCTCTACGTCGAGAGCTTCGAGGAGCAGCGAGTCGTTGCCGAGGTATCCGCCGTCGCAGCGGCCATGCGGACCCCACGGCCGGTCTGGACCTGGTCGACCACAGGGGGCCTCAGGCCTCCTGACGGCACGCCGGAACGAGGGACCCAAGATCCCTCAGCAGCGTTGGACGCCGCGCTGCGGCGTACTGACCCTGCTGTCTACGTCTTCCGCGACTTGCACAGCACTCTGGGAGATGGACATCGACCCGCTGACGCTGGGGTGGTCCGGCGGCTCCGAGATGTCGCTAATGCCTTCAAGTCAGGGACTACGGCCCGCGCATTGATTCTCCTGTCGCCGGTGTTACGAATACCGCCAGAGCTGGAAAAAGAAATAACACTCCTCGACTTTCCTCTACCGGGCGAAGACGAGATCCGGTATCTTCTCGATGGCATGATTACCACCAACTCGGCCGGAGGCCGGATTAAGGTATTAGTCGACGAGAGGGGACGTGAAAAGCTCGTCAAGGCTGCACTTGGTCTGACCTTGGCCGAAGCTGAGAATGCGTTCGCCAGATCGATGGTCAACGACGGCACATTGAGCGACGAAGATGTAGAAGTTGTACTTGAGGAAAAACGGCAGACCATTCGAAAGTCCGGATTGCTCGAGTTCATCACTGTTGACATCAGACTATCTGACGTCGGTGGACTAGAAAATCTCAAACGGTGGCTCGCAAAGCGTAACGATTCTTGGCTGACGGAGGCCGCGGCGTACGGGTTGCCAGCGCCTAAGGGTGTTTTGATCACCGGCGTTCCCGGATGTGGAAAGTCGCTCACCGCAAAGGCTATTGCATCAGCATGGGGACTTCCACTGTTGAGGATGGACATCGGAAAAGTCTTTGCTGGCCTGGTGGGTTCCAGTGAGCAGAACATGCGTACTGGAATCGCTACAGCGGAAGCCACTTCTCCGTGCGTTCTTTGGATTGATGAGATCGAGAAGGGTTTCGCCGGTGCTGGGGGTGGAGGAGACTCCGGGACGTCGTCCCGAGTCTTCGGCTCATTCTTGACATGGATGCAGGAGAAAGCGCGCCCAGTATTCGTCATTGCCACTGCAAATAATATTGACAAGCTTCCTCCGGAATTCCTCCGCAAGGGGAGATTCGACGAGATCTTTTTCGTTGACCTTCCCACCACCACGGAAAGGAAGAGTATCTGGGAGCTACAGCTGAATAAGCGATTGCAAAGCGACACTGTCCGAGCCGAGATTGCATTAGATGGTGCACTGCTTGACGCGCTCGGCGAAGCCTCTGACGGCTATTCGGGTGCCGAGATCGAGCAGGCCGTGGTCGTTGGATTGTTCGATGCATTCGCCGATCGCCGGGCCCTCCGAAGAGAGGATCTACTCCGCGCAGTGAAAAACATGGTGCCGCTATCCGTCACGCAAGCCGAGCAGATCAAGGCGATCCGCAACTGGGCGAACGTACGAGCCGTAGCGGCATCCGCTGCAGAGCATGTTGCGGCCGCCAATCTCCATGACGTTGATTTAACGCCATACCCAGCGGAGGACGTATCAGGGCCGCGAACACCGGAGTTAGCACGTACCCGCGGCGGGCGTGCGGTCGACTTCTAAGCATAGTTGCGCTGCTTAGGATGGGAGCAGTGGAATGAGCATCTCGATAATACTGGTGCCTTTAGCTGTCGCAGCGGTCGCCGCGCTGCACAGCAGTCGGCGAGATCAGGACGACAACGGACGGACGGTGTGCCACGTTGGCACTCGCATGCGTGATGAGAATCTTCTCGGTGACGCGCTGTCGGATACTGGTGCCATCGTTACTCGCACCAGTCCAAACCAGATTCGCGCGGCCTGGCGAGGAGTCGACACCGACTTCACACGCGATTCCGATGGAATCTGGAGCGCTCACCTCGTCGGCGAAGTTGACGAGGAGCGCGCAAGAAGTATTGTCGCGGGTGTTGACGTCGCTTACGGTCGTAGAGTGCAAAGCGCGGTGCTGGCGAAGCTGCGGGAACGTGCTCCTGCTGCTGGGTTGTATTTGCAATCGGAAAACGTCGAGGAAGACTCGTCGGTCACCGTAGTCCTTACTGTTCAGCAGGGGGCCTGAGGCATGGTTAAGGAGACAACACAGATTCACCTTCGGATAATGCGAGATGGCACGGTCACTGCCGAAACTCGTAATGTCACAGGTGCCAAGTGTCTGGAGTACATCAGCTTGTTGGAAGACTTGCTGGATGCAAACACAACTGCTAGCGCTTACACGGCCGATTATCTACGAACCGATACGGAGTCCACCACGGAGGTGCCTGATGAACTCCGCCAATCCTAGCGCCCGGACCCCTAACCAATTGCTCACCGACCGAAGGTGGAGACTCCGAAACAGTATCTGGATGCTGGGCCCCATTCTCGGTTTTGCGATTATCACATGGGCGTCGTTTCTGTATATTGGCATCAAGGCGCGCAGGCGGGATTGGCAAATAGCGGCCATTATCTACGCGATAGGAATTGTTGTTGTCATCGTGTTCACCCCTACTACTACAGACTCGAGCGGTGCGCCAAGCGGTGCGCCGGCGTCAGGCAGCGCGAGTGATTGGACCGCAGGCCTCCTGATAGCTCTCTGGATTGCGGGAGTCGTACACGCTTTCCTAAGCAACAAGAGTTGGCTTCGGTGGCGCGCCCAGAACTCTGCTCCCTGGTACGCCACCTCAGATAAAGCACAGCAAGAGAGCGAACAACAGGCTCCCAGTCCAACTTCGTTACCGCCGCAACTATCCACGTTCGGCATTGATTCCACTAACTACTACTCGTCGCCGCATTCGAGCGAACAGCCCTCTCAAACGGGGCACCAGGGGCCGACCCGCCAGAGCCCGTCTTTGTCAGATCCTCCCGCCCCGCCGCCGAGCGCGCCAACACCGTCGTTCGCGTCACTTGAAGTAAATACGGCCAGCGCGTCTCAATTCGCCGCGCTCCCCGGCTTTGACGACAAGCGGGTGCGACGAGTGGTCGCCGCTCGTGAGTCGTGTGGTGGATTCAGCAGCATTGAACAGTTTGCGGATGCGGCCGGGCTGGCGCCCCACGAGCACCATCGCGTCCGCGCGCTGCTGACATGTTCCCCGCCCGCTGATCCGCCTGAGACAGGTCCGGTGTCTGGACGGGTGCTTGACTATTGATTAGAGGGGATAACGACACTGCATTTGTCGGCGTCGGCGGTGCAAAGTGCCCGCCGGTTGGGCCCGCAGAGGAAGTCCGCGTTGCGCGGATCGTTGATGTCACCGACGCTGAAGGTCCGGGGCGTCGAACTGCGGTGTGGGTTCAAGGATGCACTCTTCATTGTGAGGGTTGTTTTAATACTCACATGTGGACCTCTCGCGGCGGCAGGCAGATTAGCGGATCTCAACTAGTCGGTGACATCGTTGATCGAGCCCTGGCTGCGAAATGTGAAGGTATCACCTTCCTCGGTGGTGAACCTTTCGAGCAAGCTGCTGCCCTCTCTGAGGTCGCACTGAATGTTCGCGATGCTGGCTTGTCAGTGATGACGTTTACGGGCTATACGTTGACTGACCTGCGAAGATGGGCTAGTCAACGTGTCGACATTGCTGGACTCCTCGCGGCAACAGACCTTCTAGCTGACGGGCCGTATCTTATGGACCGCCCCGAGCGGAGTCGGCCATGGGTCGGCTCGACCAATCAGCGCTTGCATGCTCTCACAGAACGGTATGCTCGTCTACTGACTTCGATCTCATCATTGCCAGACCGGGTGGAGGTTCGAGTAGGGGCCGATGGTACGGTGATGGTCAACGGGTGGGCGGAGGCAGATGCTCTCGACGCTCTCCTCGTTGATTTGCGGATCACACATCGCCCGGAGCGCCAAGACACACACGACGGCGCGTAGGTGTCGCACTGCTTCATCCCTCGTAGCGGTCTAACTGTTGCAGCGTGAACGAGACACGGTTAACGCTCGGCGCGTCCACCGTTCGCACCGCTCACCTCGCTCGCTCCTCTCGGTTCGCGCCCGCGCCTCTCGGTTCGGTTGGGTGAGGACTTTCGATACGTCTTCAGGCCGTCCCTAACGAGCCGGACCGTGCGGCTCGACCGCGCGCTCTCGCTCCGCTCAGCGCGCGTCGCGAACGAGGACCCCGAGGGCGGGCAGAGACAAGAAAAATCAAGAATAGGGTGCGATGGAGCGTCCCTTGTCCTCGCCGAGCGTCAATGACCGCGCTGGCCGCATCAAGCCCACTGTGCACACCACGATACCGGTTCGTCCGAGCTGGCCGAGGCCGACTTACGCGAGGAGGGCTACCACGCGGCGCACCGGAGGCAGAGCTAATCGAACTCGGGCGGCGGTATGGTCAAGGGCTGCCCCCTCCACAGGCTGACGGGCCTGCAAAGGTCGTCCTGGTGAATCTCCCCTCGCCCCCGCGTCCGGGGGTGCGACTTACTCGCGGCGCTCGAGGGAGTCGCCCATCAGCCACAGGGTGGGCGGCCACAGCCCGACGAACAGGGCCCGGCGCTCGGCGTTGCCGCGCTCGTCCTGGTCGACGGTCTTGGCCCTGATCCACAGGCACACGCACAGCAGCACCCCGCTGAGGGACATG
>JALZDU010000114.1 GCA_030862405.1 Actinomycetota bacterium
GGCACCGAACAGCGCGCCGACTGCCCAGTTGGCGCCTATCCATGGCCAGCACGCAGCCTGTTCTGCGCTGTCTACCGGGTAGGCGACTACGTCGATCCCGGCGGCACGCACGATGTGCACCAATGCCTGCGCTGCCTGCGACAGGATGCGGGATGGATCGGCGGCTACCTGCTGGGACACCGGCTCGGCGATTCGCACTGCACACACCGAGAGATCAGCCAGGCAGCGCAATCCGCCGATCCCGCCACCGAAGTCATAGAGCCCCGTGCGCACACCCAAGTCGGCAAGCACCCGCAGGTTGTCCTCGGCGTGGGCACCGCCTTCGCCAACGAGCTCACCACTGACCGTGCGAATCGCTGCCACCGGTGCCCGCAGCTCCAACTTGGCCGGTGCAAGACCGGTCTGCTTCAGCACTGCTCCTACCCTCGCTACCAGGTCAGGATCCTGGACCTGGGACGGAGTGAGGTTGACGGCCACCGCAGGCACGCCGCCAGCCCTGCGTTGCTGCCACGACATCGCCTGCTCAGCGGCAGTGCGCAGTAACCATTGACCGACCTCATGCACAACCCCGGTCCGTTCCGCGGCCTGTACGCACTGTTCATTCGACAACACGCCGAACTGCGGGTGCTGCCAGCACAGAGCCGTCTCGATGCCCACCAGCTCGCGGTGGTTCAGCGTCACCACCGGCTGGTAGGTCACCTGCAGCTCACCGGTCTCCAGAGCGCCGGGCATCGCCGCGGCCAGCCGGAGCTCGGCGCGGTCGGCGGCGTCAATGTCCGGGTCGAACAGGGTCCACTGCCGCTTGCCTCGGCCACGGATGCGGCGCAGCGTAGCGCTGGCGGCGCGCATCAGCTCCTCGGGTTTAGACGCGCCGACCCGGCGCTGCACGGCGCCGATTGTCGCGGTGACCGCCACCCCGATCCCGTCGAGGTAGCAGGGCTCAGCGAGTTCGGTATTGATGACTTCGGCCAAGGCACCGACGTCCGGGATGGAATCTCCGGGTTCGATGAGGATGGCGTATTCGTCGGCTCCGAGCCGTGCCACCATCGCCTGCTGGTCGGCGACCACCGCTTCGAGCCTCCTGGCGACCACATCCAGCAGTCGGTCACCGGCGTGGTGTCCGAGCCCGTCGTTGATGGCGGAGAAGCCGTCCAGATCGAGATGCAGAAGAGTCACCACGGCCGATCGCTCAAGCTGCCCCACTACCTTTTCCAGGTGGGTAACGAAGTACTGCCGGTTGGGCAGGCCGGTCTGGAGATCATGCAACGTCTGGTGGTTCAGCCGCTGCTCGAGCAGGTGCACATCGGTGATGTCGACAATCGTGGTCAGATACTGGGGCACCTGCTCGGTACCAAGCAGTACCGAGGCGGCCAGATAAACCCATGCGCTCTCGCCATCCGCGCGGCACAGCGTGCAGCGAGTCCGAAACCGTGACGTCCGACCAGCCACCAGGCCCTGGTAATGCCCCCGCACCATGGGTCCATCAGCAGCGCAGAACAGCTCGATGAGTTGACGTCCGAGCAGTCCGTCTGGCGAGTAACCGAGCATCTCGCCGAGTGACGGATTTGCCTGGAGAATCCTCCCGTCGGACTCGCTGATCGCGATACCCACCGGGGAGGAGTCGAACATTTCCCGGAGCCGAGCCTCACTGGCCCGCAGATCACGCTCGACGTTATGCCATGCCTGCGACAGCGCCTGCTTGACCTCTTCCTGTTGGTCGAAGACACGGTTGCGCAACGCCCACGAATAGCCCGCTGCCAGCGCACCAAGTAGCTCGATGACCCGGCTGCAGGACATGTCGGCCGTGCTGTCTGCGATGCGGGGCAAGGCCCGGCCCAACAGCTCGACCGTGCAGGATAGGCTCTGCGGGCCGGTGAAGCCCCCGCTCACCAGCCGGGCGCCGACGTCGGAAGCGGCCTGGGCGTCTACCAAAGGACCGGATAGTGCCGCCACCAGCCGCTCGGTGAGGTCCTGCAGGTAGCAGTGGATATCGGGAAGCGACATCGGCGCGCAGGCGGTGGTGGAGGAGATAGCGTGTGCCCACTCCTGGGCGAGACTCACTGATGACCGAGGCGTCCGGCCCTGGCCACCAGATAACTCCCTGTGGTCGCGTCTCAACCCTTAACCCACCCGATCAGACACCTTCTGAAACCGGCATCACCAGCCCACCAGCGTACTCCTTACCGGCACTGCCATCGTGAGTCCATCCGGCCTAACCGGCAGGACCAGTAGTGGCTACGCTATGTGACTGACCAGTATCAGATTGCAGGATCCACGGGGACAAGCCACAGCACACCAGCCGGTGGTAACCGCAGCACTGCGGAGTAGGGTCGGCCGTGCCACTGCTGCTCGTCGGCGACAATTTCGCCCAGATTGCCGACCCCGGAGCCACCGTAGTTCTCGCCGTCGGTGTTGAGTACCTCACGCCAGCGTCCCGGCCGCGGTAAGCCGATCCGGTAACCCTCGTGTGGGTTTCCGGCGAAGTTCGCCAAGCACGCCAGCACCGACCCGTCGTCGCCCCACCGCAGGAAGCTCAGCACGTTGCCGACAGCGTCGTTGGCGTCGATCCACTCGAAGCCGGCGGAGCTGGTGTCCTGGCTGTAGAGCGCACGGTGTGTGCGGTATATCGCGTTGAGGTCGCTGACTACCCGCAGCACTCCGCCGTGCAGCGGGTGGTGGCGCAGATTCCAGTCCAGCGAGCGGCTCTCCGCCCACTCCGCGGGCTGCCCGAACTCGCCGCCCATGAACAGCAGCTGCTTGCCGGGATGGGCCCACATGTAGGCCAGCAAGGCCCGCAGGTTGGCGGCTTTGTTCCAGTCGTCACCCGGCATTCGGGTCCACAACGAGCCCTTGCCGTGCACCACTTCGTCGTGCGAAATCGGCAACACGAAATTTTCGCTCCAGGCGTACATCAGCGAGAAGGTCATCGAATTATGGTGATAACCGCGGTGCACGGGATCGTGGCCGATGTAGTCGAGCGTGTCGTGCATCCAACCCATATTCCACTTCAAACTGAAACCCAGACCCCCCAGATGGGTCGGCCGGGTAACGCCGGGCCAGGCGGTGGATTCCTCGGCGATCGTCACGACGCCAGGGTGTCTCTTGTAGACAGTGGCGTTCATCTCCTGGAGAAATTCCACCGCGTCCAGGTTTTCACGTCCACCGTGGATATTGGGCAGCCATTCCCCCGGCTGGCGGGAATAGTCGAGGTAAAGCATCGATGCCACCGCGTCCACCCGAAGTCCGTCGAGGTGGAATTCTTCCAGCCAGTACAGTGCGTTGGCCACCAGGAAGTTTCGAACCTCCTTGCGTCCGAAATCAAAGATCAGAGTGCCCCACTCCGGGTGCGCCCCCCGCCGCGGGTCGGCGTGCTCGTAGCAGGGTGCACCGTCGAAGCGGGCCAGCGCCCACTCGTCGCGCGGGAAATGCGCGGGCACCCAGTCCACGATCACGCCGATTCCGGCCGTGTGCAGCGTGTCCACGAAGTAGCGCAGGTCGTCCGGGGACCCGAAACGCGACGTCGGCGCATAATAGGAAGTGACCTGGTATCCCCAGGACCCGCCGAATGGGTGCTCGGCCACCGGCAGCAGTTCGACATGGGTGAACCCGGTCGTCACCAGATAATCAGCCAGCTCGTGAGCCATCTCCCGGTAACCGAGGCCCTGCTTCCACGAGGCCAGGTGCACCTCATAAATACTCATCGGCTCCGTTACCGGCTGGCGCCGTGCGCGCTCGGCGAGCCACTGATCGTCGCCCCATTCGTAGGTCGACGGGGCAGCGACCACCGAGGCCGTGTTCGGCGGAATCTCGGTGGCACGGGCCATCGGATCGGCTTTCTCGTGCCACTTGCCGTCCGGACCCAGCAGGCGGAACTTGTAGTGCACACCCGGACCGACGCCGGGTAGGAAGACTTCCCACACCCCCGACGGACCCAGCGAGCGTAGTGGGGTGGCCACCCCGGACCAGCCGTCGAAGTCGCCGCACACCCGCACCCCCCGGGCATGTGGTGCCCAGACGGCGAACGAAGTTCCCTCGACCGGACCGCCAGGGGTGGAGTAGGTCCGCACGTGCGCGCCGAGCGCTTCCCACAACCGCTCGTGGCGGCCCTCCCCGATGAGGTGCAGGTCGACCTCTCCCAGTGTCGGCAGCCAGCGGTAAGGGTCGTCGGTGATCTCGGTGTGCTCGCCATAGCGAACACGCAGCCGGTAGTCGCCGGGGGGACCGGGCGTCACGCCGTGGAACAGGCCCTCGACGTCGCGCTCCAGTGGGTACTCCTCGCCGTGAGCAAGCACCGCCACCGCGTCGGCATGTGGGCGCAGCACTCGGACCAATGTGCCCTCGGGATGCGGGTGTGCACCGAGTACCGAATGCGGGTCGTGGTGGGCCCCGACGAGCAGCTTGCGAAGCTCGCCAGCTAGCGGTGCCGAAGTCGCATGGTCTGCGGCGTGCACGGTCACGTCCTCCCCGGTGGTTGTGTCTGCCCTCCAGTGTGTCGGTTCGCGGGCATATGTGTCAGTACGAGCGGCCGATCCAGGCGATGAGGTCAGGTTCCTCGCAGCTGTCCGGCAGGCTGCCGTCGGCGCGGGTAAGGCACCGGACCGTCACGGCGTGCTCGGTGAGGTGTGCTTCGCCCTGTTCACCCAGTACTGGCCAGGCGATACGAGCCCAGCCGTGGGCGGCTGCTTCCCGCGCCTGCTCAATGGTCTCGACATACGGTGACGCTGCCTCCCGGCGGTCCAGTGCCTGGTCGTAGAGAGCCTGCTGGTCGGCGTCGAGGGCGGCCTTGGTCTCGGGCACCAAGGCGGTGAGTGCCAGTGGCTCCTTCGTCCCCGGGATACGTCTGACCAGCACGGCCTTGCCCGCGGCGACATCGCGGGGTCCGAGTTCGATCCTGATGGGAAATCCTTTGAGCTCGGCGTCGATGGCTCGGCGCCCGAAGCTGACGTCGGTCTGCTCGTCGAGCTCAGCGCGGATCCCGGCGTCCCGGAGCTCGTCGACGACCTGGTGTGCCCGGGCCCGGACCTCCGGATCATCCTTGACGACCAGCACGATCGCCTGCACCGGTGCGAGCCGGGGTGGTACTCGCAGCCCGGCGTCGTCACCGTGACACATGATCAGCCCGCCCACCATCCGGGTGGACACCCCCACGAGGTCTGCCAGACGTACTCGCGCTGACCGGACGCAGCCAGGTACCGCACATCGAAGGCCCGGGCGAAGTTCTGGCCCAGTTCGTGGCTGGTGCCCATCTGCAGCGCCTTGCCGTCGCTCATCATCGCCTCGCAGGTGAGCGTGTTGGTGGCACCCGCGAACCGCTCCCGCGCGGTCTTGAGTCCCTTCACGACCGGCATCGCCAGCACGTCGGTCATGAAGTCGCCGTAGACGTCGTCGAGGACTTCCCGAGCGTGGGCCCGTGCCTCCGCTTCGGTGGCGTGGCAGGTATGCCCCTCCTGCCACAGGAACTCAGTGGTGCGCAAGAACACCCGAGGGCGCATCTCCCAGCGCACCACGTTGGACCAGTTGTTCAACTTCATCGGCAGGTCGCGGTAGGACTGTACCCATCGGGAGAAGAACGAGTTGATGATCGTCTCGCTGGTGGGCCGGACCACCACCGGCTCTTCGAGCTGCTTGCCCCCGGCGTGGGTCACCACGGCCAGCTCGGGGCTGAAGCCCTCGACATGTTCGGCCTCACGCTTGAGGTAAGACTCCGGGATGAACAGCGGGAAGTAGGCGTTGCGCCCGCCGACGGCCTTGATCCGGTCATCGACCTCGCGTTGCATCCGCTCCCACAGCGCATAGCCGGTTGGCCTGATCACCATCGTGCCGCGGACCGGGCCGTTTTCGGCCAGCTCGGCGCGCGTGATGACGTCCTGATACCAGCGCGGGAAATCGGTGCTCTGCGGAGTGAGCAGGGACGGCTTGGACATGGCCGAAGCCTAGCCGGGGTTATGGTTGGGCGAGCAGACGGTCGATAGCGGCCAGCGGGATCGGCAACCACAATGGACGGTTGTTGTGTTCGTAGCCCACCTCGTAGACGGCCTTGTCCAACTCGAACGCGCGCAGCAGGATGGTCTGATCCCGAGGATCGGCCCTGACCTCGGCATAGCCATCGCAGAACGCGTCCCGATTGCGGCTGGCCCAGGCCAGCGCAACCGCGTTGTGCTGCTGTGGGTCAGCATCGCCCAGCGGAAGGTGGTGGACCGCGTAGTCGAAGGACCGCAGCATTCCGGCGATGTCTCGTAGTGGCGAGTCGGGGGCGATGCGCTCGGCCAGCGAGGCCATCGGTTCACCCTCGAAGTCGATCAGTACCCAGCCGGTGACACTGCGCAGCACCTGACCAAGATGCAGGTCGCCGTGTATTCGCTGGATCATCACCGGGTCGGCCAGTCCACGCACCGCATCGAAGGCCGCCCGCAGCGCAGACTCGTGCGGCGACAGTTCAGACACCTGGGCGAGCACTCCGTCCAGCTTGCCGTGCATACGGTCAGCAAGCGCGTCGAGGTAACCGGCTGGGGCCGGCGCGCTGCCCAGCGCGGTGGCCAGGTCGGCGTGCACAGCGGCCACCGCGTGACCCAGCCGGTGGGCCTCGGACGCGAAATCACCTCCGACGTCCTCGGGTTGGGGGTGCCCGAAGGGATTGGGTGTCGCGTCGCCCAGCAGGTCCTCGGCCATGAGATCCCGCACGCTTGCGGTTGCCATTGCCCAGCCGTCGGCGGTGCCACGCAGGAACTCGGTGAGCATCCCGTAGGTGATGGTGTCTGCCTCACCGCCCCTGCCATGGCCGGGGCCCAGCGTGCCCTCGATGCTGCCCAGCGGCGCCGCGATATGGGCGCACCCCACGGCGGCCAGCGCGCGATGCAGCTCCAGGTCAGGGCTGGCGCCGATGACCAGCTTGCCGATCAGTTTGAGGATGTAGGTCTGCCCGTACACCAGTGAGGTGTTGGACTGCTCGGCCCCGACTGGCCGGGAACGCAGTTCGGTGTCCAGCGTGACTCCTGGCTCAGCGGCAAAGTGCAGACCCTCCACGTCGGCGCCCTTGGCCATCAGATCTAGCAGCACGGCGGTGAGCTCGGGATCGTGCACCGCCTGGTACACCGCGTGGTCTCCGATGGCGGCCACCCAGGCGTGGCGCAGGGTGTCGGGGAGGTCGCCACGGACCCCGAGCAGCAGCTGGTAAAGATCCGGCTGCGGCTCACCTTGGTCGACCTCGATGACTGCGTGCACCAACCGCGGATCGGCCCCGCCCAGATCGGTGGCACGCACCGGGGTGACAGCTTGCACCGGGCGACCCTTGCCGGCGAACCAGCGCTGTTCGGGAAGCATCGTCGCCAGCGCGTCGGCGATATCGACGAGCAGATCGACTGGACTGATCATGGGTGACGCTCAGTGTCGGGAAGGATGATCTGGAACCAGTAGAAGCCGTGTCCCGGCAGCGTGAGCAGGTAGGGCAGCTCGCCGATCGGCGGGAAATGCGCACCGCCGGTCAGCTCGACCGGGACTCCACCGGCGTGTTCGGACAGGTCGAGTTCCACCGGCTGCGGGAAGCGGGACAGGTTGTTCACACAGATGATCAAGTCGTTGCCGGTCTCATCGACGTGGTTGCGGTGGTAGGCCAACACGCTGGGGTTGGATGAGCCGAGCTCGGTGAAGTCGCCTAGCCCGAAAGCCGGGTGTGCCTTGCGCACGTAGATCATGCGCCGGGTCCAGTTCAGCAGCGACTGGGACGAGTTCGACTGCGCCTCGACATTGAGCGCCTGGTAGCCGTAGACCGGATCCATGATCACCGGTAGGTAGATGCGACCTGGGTCGCACGTGGAGAAACCCGCGTTTCGGTCCGGGGTCCACTGCATCGGCGTGCGCACCGAATCCCGGTCACCAAGCCAGATGTTGTCCCCCATCCCGATCTCGTCACCGTAGTAGAGCACGGGGGAACCGGGCAGCGACAGCAACAACGCCGTAAAGAGCTCTTGCTGATTGCGGTCGTTGTCCAACAATGGTGCCAGTCGCCGCCTGATGCCGATGTTGGCCCGCATCCGGGGATCCGACACGTACTCGCTGTACATGTAGTCGCGCTCCTCGTCGGTGACCATCTCCAGGGTCAGCTCGTCGTGGTTGCGCAGGAAGATCCCCCACTGGGCGCCGGACGGGATGGGTGGTGTCTGGGCCAAGATCTCCGAGATCGGGAACCGAGATTCCCGGCGGACCGCCATGAAGATGCGCGGCATCAGGGGGAAGTGAAACGCCATATGGCACTCGTCACCACCCACCGCGGGATCGCCGAAGTACTCCACCACGTCCGCCGGCCACTGGTTGGCCTCAGCCAGCAACACCCGTCCGGGAAATTCGTCATCGACCACCTTGCGGCAGCGCTTGAGGAACTCATGGGTGCGCGGCAGGTTCTCGCAGTTCGTGCCCTCCTCTTCGAACAGGTAAGGCACCGCGTCCAGCCGGAAGCCGTCGATGCCGAGATCCAGCCAGAACCGCAGTACGTCGATCATCGCCTCGCAGACCTCAGGATTTTCGAAGTTGAGGTCAGGCTGGTGCGAGAAGAACCGGTGCCAGTAGAACTGCCCGCGCACCGGGTCGTAGGTCCAGTTCGATGCCTCCGTGTCGACGAAGATCACCCGGGCGTCTGAGTAGGCGGTGTCCCGGTCGCTCCAGACGTAGTAGTCGCCGTAGGGTCCTTCCGGATCACGGCGGGACTCCTGGAACCAGGGGTGAGCGTCGGAGGTGTGATTCATCACGAGGTCGGTGATCACCCGGATGCCCCGCTTGTGCGCCTCGTCGAGCAGAGTGACGAAGTCGTCAACCGTGCCGAACTCCGGCAACACGGCCCGGAAGTCAGCGATGTCATAACCGCCGTCGCGCAGCGGAGAAGCGTAGAACGGCGGCAGCCACAGGCAGTCGATGCCCAACCACTCCAAGTAGTCGAGCTTGCCGGTCAGCCCGATCAGGTCGCCGGTGCCGTTGCCGTCGTGATCGCTGAACGCCCGAACCAGCACCTCATAGAAGACCGCTCGTTTGTACCAGTGCGGGTCCGGGGGTGCAGCCTCCGCGTGCTCGAAGTCGTCGGCCTGCGGTTCGACCAGGTAGCCATCGGGTAGCACCCCTTCACCCGTGTGCGGAACCCCTTCGAGATCGGGGTTGGACTCGATGCGGAGTTCGGCAGACATCAGGTGCGACCTTCGTGAGAGGGTGAACGAGGTGCGCTGCGCGTGCAAGGAAGTACTCGACCAACCGCACTCGGTCAGTCGTACCGGTCCCCGGCTTGTAACGCAATGGACGTTCGCTACCGTCAGGTCGGGGTCGCCAAGTGGAATCGATTAGCGGGTTCGGACGCCGAGCCTGCCGCCCCGTGGAACCGAATGGTCGTTCGGGCGTGGCCGGAAGGATGTGGGGTGGTGTTCGAACGAGGCGTGCCAGTGCGGCGGCTGCCAGCCTGGACTTGGGCCGGGCAGCAGCCAACCTGGCGGGACGCCCGGCCGGGCTTGATCGAGGCAGCGCTCAAACGGGCACTGGCCCGGCCGTCGGGCAACTGGTACGTGCTTGCCGCGAGCCGGGAGGTCCGCGGCGACCGGCCCTTCGGGCGTACCGTTGCGGGAGTCGAAGTGGTGGCTTGGCGCACCCCGGACGGTGCGCTGCACGCCGGTCCCGGTGAGTGCCCGCACCTGGGGGCACCACTGTGCCGCGGGGCGGTGGCCGGCGGCGAGCTGGTGTGTCGGTGGCACGGTCTGGCAATCGGAGCCCGGGGTGGCCCGGGATGGGATCCGTTTCCGGTGTACGACGATGGCGTGCTGGCTTGGGTGCGGCTGGATGCCGTAGGCGGGGAGGAGCCGCTTGACGAGCCGGTGCTCGCGCGGCGGCCTGACCCGGAGACCAGCCTGGACGCGGTGTTCACCGGGATCGGTCGCTGCGAGCCCGAGGACGTGATCGCCAACCGGCTCGACCCGTGGCACGGCAGCTGGTTTCACCCGTACTCGTTCGTGGGGCTCCGCCTGGTGGAGGAGCCCGGCAATGATGTGGATCGGTTCGTGGTGGAGGTTGCCTTCCGGCTCACTCGACGCTTCGGGGTTCCGGTGCGGGCCGCGTTCAGTTGCCCCGAACCGCGGACGATCGTGATGGACATCCTGGAGGGGGAAGGCGCTGGCAGCGTCGTCGAGACCCACGCCGTGCCGTTAGACGTCGACGACGCCGGTCATCCACGCACCGCCGTGATCGAGGCGACCATCGCCAGCTCACCTCGCCCGGGATTCGCCGTCGCCCGCCGCGGGGCACCGGTGATGCGCCCTGCCATGCGCTGGGCC
This sequence comes from Actinomycetota bacterium, assembly GCA_030862405.1. Taxonomy (GTDB): domain Bacteria; phylum Actinomycetota; class Actinomycetes; order Mycobacteriales; family Pseudonocardiaceae. The sequence goes on from JALZDU010000114.1 coordinate 10,302, forward strand.
GCCGCCCGCCTATGGCGCGACGACCTCGCCTACGCCCAACGCCGCTACGACCTCCGCACCACGGGCCGCTGGCCAGGCTGAACTCAGGCTGCGTTCTGGAGACAGATTGCTGTCATCAGGCACGGAATTACCGCAGTCTGTCCCCAGAACGCGAGAGCTGGCTGGTTTGCTGATGCTCACCCAGCGAAGCGGGCCGCGGCGGCGCGCAGTGGGGCCAGCCGGCCGCGGACAGGAACCGTCCACAGCGGATGCCCACGCAGTCCCCACCTGCCCAGCAGTGCGTTGGCGGCCAACAACCCGCTGGTCGCGGCGCGTTCCATCAGCGCGACGGGGAGATCTACCCGGGTAAGGTCGCCAGCGAGCACCACGGCCGGGTCGGGAGTGGTGACGGTGGGCCGGTCGGTGAACGTTCCGGGCGCGAACAGTGGGCAGTCGGCCTGCAGCTCGTGGCGCTCGTCGACGATGTTGGCGGCGGCGGTCTCCGGGTAGATCCGGTGCAGCTCGTCGACCAGCTGGCGCTTGCCCTGCGCCGGGTTGCCGGTCAGCGCGTAAGCGTGCAGTTCCACCACTGAGCCCCCTGTGCGGCGCACCCACCGGGCCGCCTCGCCTTCGAATCGCTCCAGCACGCTGACGTTGTCCAGCGGCCCGAAGCCGCTGGTGCCCAGGAACCCGGGTCGGCCGGGATCGACCGGACGGTCCAGCCACAACCGGGAGACCAGGAACGGCGGCGCGGTGCGCAGCCTCCCGATGCGTTCCCGCCAACATCGTTCGCCAAGCTCAGGAGACGTGGTGATCAGCTCCTGCAGCCCGCGCACGTCGGCGGCAAGCACCACCGCGTCGACCTCGTCGGAGTCGCCACCGGCATGCAGGGTGAACCGGCGGTCCTGCCCGGGCGCCACTTCCTTGACGGTCACCCCGGTGCGCACCACCACGTCGCGCTCGGCCAGGTAATCGCCCATCGGCTCCCACAACGTCTGCGGGAACGGTTCGGTGGTCACGTCGAATACCAGGCCCTCGGCCGAGCCCAGAAAATAGATATGGAACATCGTGGCCAGCTCGGCTGCCGACAGTTCCCGCGGATCGGCGAAGAAGCTGCGGGAGAACACCGAAAACGCCAGGTTCCGGGCCGCATCGGGGAACCGCACCTGTTCCAGGAACGTCATCGCGTCCTGGTTGTCCAACCGCCAGTAGACCTCGGGCACTGACACGTCGATCAGGGGCAGCGCGGCAACAGGATTGATCCGAGTGGCCAGGTCACGCAACCGGAAGGTCGGGCTGGCCAGAGCGAAAGCCAGCGCATTCCACGGTGGGGTGCGGGGCAGGCCGGCGAAGGTGTCGCGGTGCCCATCAGCGTCGATGAGCGGGTAGTCAGACAGCGGCGTAAGCGCACGCCCCAGTGGATCCGCTCGGCGCAGCAGCGCACGCAGGTTGTAGTACTGGCGGAAGAAGGCATGGAAGCCGCGGCTCATGGTGACCGAGGATCCGTCGGCCAGCGTCGTCGGCCAGCCGCGTAGCCGGCCGCCGAGCTGCTGCTCGCGCTCGATCAGCTGCACCTGTACGCCGCGCTCAGCCAGCGCCACAGCGGCCGCGATGCCGGCGATCCCACCGCCCACCACGGCCACCTTGGGAGGTTGGCCCTCGGGGCGCAACCGGCCATCTCGCAGCGGGTGTAGCACGGCACGGCGGTCCCGGCCCGGTCGTTGCCCGCGGTCGCCTCGCGGCCTCACTGGGACCGCCTGGCTACGACGGTATGCACGATGCCGCGTTCCCACCCTGGCATCGTGGCGATGCCGGCCTCGTCCAGGCCGTGCCCGCGTAGCCGCTGCGCCAGCGCGTCGACGGTGTCAAAGTGCAGCACGCTACGCCACAGGTAGCGGTAGAGGCTGGCCCGGCCGGTGACCACCTTCCCGGCGGGGATGATCACGGTCCAGCACACCGCGGTCCAGATCGCCCGGCTGCGCGCCCGACCGTCCAGCGCGTAGTCGTGTATCGCCAGCGGTGCACCGGGTGCGAGCAGGTCGCGCAACCTGGCCAACACCGGGTCCGGGTCGGGAAGGTTACGCACCAGATACGCGGCGAAGATTCCGTCGAACGGGCCGTGCACCCCGGCCGCGGCGAGATCCTCGGCCCGGGAGTGGACGAAAGACACCCGCTGTGGCCAGTCCGCCTGCCGGGCTCGGGCGAGCATGCCGGCCGACGCATCCACCGCGGTGATCGTGGCCTGCGGTGCGGCGGCAAGCAGCGCGGCCGTTGATGCCCCGGTCCCGCAGCCTAAATCCAGCAGGTGCAACCCCGCGCCCTGTCCAGGAAGCTGCATCCGGTGGGCGGAGCGGGCCAGGTTGTCGTGATAGCCGGGGCTGGCCGCGACCAGACGGTCATAATTCGCTGCGGCCGCGTCAAACTCGCTGGGAATGTCGATCGTCACCGGCGCAGCCTACGGCTGCCCGTGCGTGCCGATACCAACTATGGCTGGTGTCGTCACTCGCAAGCGGCCCAGCCGCAGAATGTGAGCGACGGCCCGCCACGGCTGAAGTTGCACGTAGTTGGTCTGGCCCCAGTCGTAGGTCTCGCCGCTGACCTCGTCGTGCACAAGAAAACGGTCCTGCCAGCGCATCCCGAGCGCCGGCAGGTCAAGCGAGACCGTCCCGCTCACGGTGATGTAGGGCTCCAGCGTCACCACGCAGACAATGACGTCGTCGGTGGCCGGGTCGGTCTTGGAGTACGCCAGCAGTGACTCGTGGTTGGTGTGGTGGAACCGCAGCGTGCGCAGCTGCTGCAGGGCGGGATGCGCCCGGCGGATCCCGTTGAGCCGGGCAATCCACGGTTCCAGGGACCGCCCTTGGGCCAGCGCGGCGGCGAAGTCCCGGGGACGCAACTGGTACTTCTCACTGTCCAGGTATTCCTCGCTGCCCACACGCACCGGCGTGTTCTCGAAGAGCTCGAAGCCGGAGTAGACCCCCCAGGAGGGGGACAGCGTGGCGGCTAGCGCAGCCCGGATAGCGAACATACCGGGACCGCCCAGCTGCAACGACTCATGCAAAATGTCTGGAGTATTGACGAAAAAGTTCGGCCGCATCTCGTCGACTCTGGACACCAGTTCTTCCGCGTACTCGGTGATCTCCTGCTTGCCGGTGCGCCAGGTGAAGTAGGTGTAGGACTGGGTGAAGCCTAACCGGGCCAACCCGTAAAGCCGCGCCGGGCGGGTGAACGCCTCGGACAGGAACAGCACGTCTGGGTGTTGGTCCTTCACCTGCCAGATCAACCACTGCCAGAAGTCCGGTGGCTTGGTGTGTGGGTTGTCCACCCGGAATATTCGGACCCCCCGCTGCGCCCAGAACAGCATCACCCGCAGCATCTCGGTGTAAATGCCGCGGGAGTCGGAGTCGAAATTGAGCGGGTAGATATCCTGGTAGCGCTTGGGTGGATTCTCGGCGTAGGCGATAGTGCCGTCTGGGCGGATGACGAACCATTCAGGATGCTCCTTGGCCCACGGATGGTCTGGAGCGCACTGCAGCGCGAAATCCAGCGCGACCTCCATGCCGAGCTCGCCGACCCGTGCAACGAAGGCCTCGAAGTCGTCAAGTGTGCCCAGCCGGGGGTGCACCGCATCGTGTCCGCCGTCGATCGAACCGATCGCCCACGGCGAGCCGACGTCGTCGGGTCCAGCGTCCGTGGTGTTGTTCGGTCCCTTACGGTTCACCTCTCCGATTGGGTGGATCGGCGGCAGGTACACCACGTCAAAGCCCATTGCGGCGATCCGCTCCAGCTCCCGGGTGGCGGTCGCGAACGTTCCGTGCACCGGGTTGCCCTGGTCATCCACGCCGCCGGTGGATCGTGGGAAGAATTCATACCAGGAGCTGAACAGTGCCCGGGGGCGGTCCACCCACATCTTGTGCGAGCTGCCCCTGGTGACCAGGTCGCGGAGCGGGTCGGCGTCGAGGATCTGGGTCACCTGCGTCGCCAGTGCGGGGCCGACTCGTTCGTCGAGGGCACGTCCGGTGTCCCGCAATGCCGCCGCGGCGGCCACCAGTACCGGCCGGTTGTGCCCCTGGCCGCCCCGGCGCGCGGCGCGGTCCAGCAGGCGAGCGCCGACGTGCAAGTCGTTCTCCAGCTCGGATGCGTCCTGGCCGGCGTCTATCTTCACCTCGATCGCGTGCCGCCAGGTCGCCCACGGGTCGGCCCAGGCGTCCACCCGAAAGCTCCACCAGCCCACCTGGTCCGGGACCACGGTCGCGAGGAACTGGTCGGTACCTGGCTCCCCGGGCTGCATCCGAACCTGGCTTACCAGCCGGTCGCCGGGACCGCGCCAGACCACCGTGGCGGCCACCGCATCGTGGCCCTCGCGCCACACCACGGCCGATAACGGGATGTGTTCGCCAACCACCGCTTTGCTCGGGTACTTGCCGCACGCGACCACGGGCGTGACGTCGTCGATGGCGATCCGACCACTCACCAGTTGCCTCTTCCCCGTCGGCTCCCAGACTGGTCCCAGTCTGCCGGTAGCGGCCGTTCAGTGCGCGTTGGGTGTGACAATCGCAACCGAGTAGAGGACTTCGACATGGCCAGTAGGGCCCTCGGCTTGGGTACCCACGCAGTACCCACAACGCGGTCTGGTCGCTTCTACGTATACCCCGTATGCCGCGTTCTTCTGGAGGGTTAGCCTCGCCTTGTGCACCCGTTCAGGGAGCTGTCGGATCATCCGCGCCGGCTCGGGGAGGCGCTGCGGGCGGTACGCGCCCATGCCGGGCTCTCCGGGGAGCAACTTGCGAAACGGCTGGGGATCTCTCAGTCCCGGGTGAGCCGGATCGAGCTGGGCCAGCAGATTGCCTCGACCGACCTGGTGCGTCGCTGGGCAGAGGTGACCGGGGCGCCGGAGAAGCGTAGGGCTGAGCTCGTCGGTTGGGCCGAGTCTGCCGGTAGTGAGGCGGTCGCGTGGCGGGCTGCCATGGGCCGCGGTCTGGCTCGGCTACAGCGGGACAGCCGCGAACTCGAGGAAAGCGCAGCGACCATCCGTTCCTTCCAACCGGTCCTCGTTCCCAGTTTATTGCAGGTCCCCGAGTACGCCAGGCGCATCTTCGCCGCCGGCAACCCGCAACACAGCACATCCGACATCGCTGCCGCGGTGGCTGCTCGGTTGGACCGCCAACTCCGGCTCTACGAGGGCACTGCTCGGTTCGAGTTTGTGATCACCGAGGCGGCGTTGCGTTGGCGGGTCGGGCCGCCACACGTCATGCTCGCGCAGCTCGACCGGATCACCGCTGTCGCCGGCTTGGATTCCGTGGACCTGCGTGTGATCTCACTGGATACCGATCTCGCTACCTGGCACGAGCACGGATTCAGCCTGACGGACGACCGTGCCGAGGGTGATCCGGTGGTGACCGTCGAGACTCAGACCAGTCAGGTGATCACCGCCGACCCGGCCGAGGTCGCCTTCTACCGGGACGCCTTCATGCGCCTGCGGGAGGCCGCGCTGCACGGCACCGAGGCCGATGCGCTGATACAACGTATCCGCCAGGGCCTACTTCGCACCCAGTCGGCACAGTGAACGTCTGTCCGGGTTACCCATGATCCCGGGTAGAGCGACCTTCGACGGGCTGCCAACGGACCCGACGGGACAACCCCCGGTCTAGCCGCACCGTGGCCCGCCGAGGCCGCGGCACCAGTCTCCTCGGTGAAGGAATACCGATGCCCGGGCAGCTTAGCCAACAAGGCGCTGCGCCAGTGCACTCTGTGCAACCGCTAAGGGCGGCTCTGCGCGGGATAGAGTCCGCCCGTGAGAGCATTGCGCCGGTTCACCGTCCGGGCCCAGCTACCGGGACCACTCGCGCCGTTGGAGACGCTGGCCACCAACCTGAGGTGGACCTGGCACCCTCCCACCCAGGATTTGTTCGCCTCGTTGGACAGATGCACGTGGGACGTTGTCCGCGGCGATCCGGTGCGGCTGCTCGGTGAGATCCCCACCAAGCGGCTGACCGCGCTGGCCGCCGACGACACCGTGGTGGCCAGCACCCGGGCGCTGGCCGAGGACTTGCGCAACTACCTGGATGAGCCCCGGTGGTACCAGCAACGCCAGCACGACCTGCCCACGCTGCCCTCGTCGATCGCCTACTTCTCCATGGAATTCGGCGTCTCGGAGGTGCTGCCGTTCTACTCCGGCGGCCTGGGCGTGCTGGCGGGTGACCACCTCAAAGCGGCCTCGGACCTGGGGGTGCCGCTGATCGGGGTGGGATTGCTCTACCGCTCGGGCTACTTCCGGCAGTCGTTGTCGTTGGACGGCTGGCAGCTGGAGCACTACCCGGCGCTGGATCCGCAGGGTTTGCCGCTGCACCTGGTGGCCGACGCCACCGGTGCACCGCTGCTGGTGCACGTCGGCATGCCCGGTGGGCGGGTGCTGCGGGCCCGGATTTGGCGGGCCGACATCGGCCGGATACCGCTGCTGCTGCTCGACAGCGATATCGAGGACAACCCCGACGACCTCCGCGGAGTCACTGACCGCCTCTACGGTGGCGACCAGGACCACCGGATCACCCAGGAGATCCTCGCCGGAATCGGCGGGGTCCGGGCGGTGCGGCTGTTCTGCCAGCTCACCGGCCACCCCGAGCCCGAGGTGTTCCACACCAACGAGGGCCACGCCGGATTTCTCGGCCTCGAGCGGATCCGCGAGCTGATCCGCGGTGACGGGCTGAATTTCGACGAGGCATTGGCCACGGTCCGGGCCGGCACCGTGTTCACCACGCATACCCCGGTTGCTGCGGGGATCGACCGGTTTCCAGTAGATCTGGTGCGGCACTACTTCAGCGGGTCGCCAGAGGGAGCCGCGCTGCTGCCCGGTGTCGACGTCGGCCGGGTGCTGGCCCTGGGTGCCGAGGACAACTCCGGCATGTTCAACATGGCCCACATGGGGCTGCGGCTGGCCCAGCGCGCCAATGGCGTCTCGCGGCTGCACGGAGCGGTGTCACGGTCGATGTTCCGTGGGCTGTGGCCTGAGTTCGACGTCGATGAGGTGCCGATCGGATCGGTCACCAACGGGGTGCACGGCCCGACCTGGGCTGCGCGGGAGGTCGCCAACCTGCTCGGTGAGCCAGACGGCGGCCCTGCGGTACCGGCGGTCACCGACATCGTGCTGTGGGACCTGCGCTGCATGCTGCGAACCAAGCTGGTCGAGGAGGTGCGCAGGCGGGTTCGGGCGGCCTGGTTGGAACGTGGTGCCTCCGAGCCGGAACTGGGTTGGACGTCCCAGGTCTTCGATCCTCGGGTGCTTACCATCGGTTTCGCCCGGCGGGTACCCACCTATAAGCGGCTCACCTTGATGCTGCGCGACTACGAGCGGCTGCGTTCGCTGCTTTTGGATCCACAGCGCCCGGTGCAGATGGTGATCGCCGGCAAATCACACCCTGCTGACGACGGGGGCAAGGCACTGATCCAGCAGATCGTGCGCTTCGCTGACACGCCGGACGTACGGCACCGGATCGTGTTCCTGCCCGACTACGACATGTCCATGGCCCGGTACCTGTACTGGGGCTGCGATGTGTGGCTGAACAACCCGCTGCGGCCGCTGGAGGCATGCGGCACCTCGGGCATGAAGTCCGCGCTCAACGGTGGGCTGAACCTGTCCATCCGGGACGGCTGGTGGGACGAGCTCTACAACGGCGAGAACGGCTGGGCCATCCCCACCGCTGACGGCATCGAAGATCCGCACCGGCGCGACACCCTGGAGGCCAACGCGCTCTACGAGCTGATCGCCTCGCAGGTAGCCCCCCCGTTCTATGACCGCGGCGCTGATGGTGTGCCGACCCGCTGGGTGTCCATGGTGCGCGACACTCTGGCCACCCTGCGCCCGCAGGTTCAGGCTTGCCGGATGGTGCAGGAATACGTGGAGCGGCTCTACGCGCCAGCTGCCGGCTCAGCTGCCGGGGTGGTCGCGGATTCCTTCGCCGGCGCCCGCGCGCTGGCGCAGTACCGATCCCGGGTCTGCGCTGCCTGGCCCAAGGTGCGGGTCGCGCAGGTGGACGTTTCTGGGCTCCCGGATACCCCCTCGCTGGGCTCGGAGATGACCGTGCGGGCCGTCGTCGCGCTGGCCGGCCTGCGGCCCAGCGACGTGGACGTGCAGGCCGTCGTCGGCCGGGTCGATGACCGCGACGAGCTGCGCGACTCGCTCGTGGTCGCCATGCAGCCGGCCGGCGACGCAGACGGGGACGGCCAGCGATTCGAGGCGACCCTACGGCTGCCCCATGCCGGGCTGCTCGGGTACACCGTGCGGGTGCTGCCGCGGCACCCGTTGATGGCCAACCCCGCCGAGTTCGGCCTGCTGCACCTGCCCGCTTGACCTGCCCGCCCGTGATCATCAGGATCGCGATGACGCTGTCCACATCTAGGGTGCTGTCCACAGGTTGAGTGCACGGCATTTCGAACGGCTGCCTGCTCGGTGAGTCTCGTGCTTGTGTTGATCGACGAGCTCGCGGGTTCGCGCGACGGGGTGCTCACCGTGGAAGAGCTGCTGAACAGTGGGCTGACGCTGCGGCAAGTGCCGCATCGGAGTCACAAACCGTGATCATGGCCGGACCGGCCTAGCGCACCGCTTGGAAGAGCAGAAGGGTCCGGGCCGGCACTGTCATCCGAGTTTCTGCCCGCCTGCTGCGCCGCCGGGTGGGCACTCCGTCCGGTGTTCCGGTGTCCAGCACCGGCGCGTAGTGCTCGCCGTATTCCGGTCCCGGCAGGGTAACCATGATCGGGTGGGCACCGGCGTGCAGCACCAGCAGCCACGAGTCAGTGGCCGGTTGCGGTGGGTGCGATCGCACGTTGGCACCGTTGATCCACATGCCAAGGGTCTGCCGGTGGCCGTCTTGCCAGTCGCCGAGTTCCATAGGTCGGCCGTCGGGACGAAACCAGACCAGGTCGGGGGCGCCGCTAGGGGTCGTGCGGCCCTCGAAAAACTCGGGTTGGCGCAGTGCGGGCGTCGTCGCGCGCAGGGCGAGCAGGCGGCAGGTGAAAGCGATCAGCGTGTCGGTCTCGGGGCCTGACGACCAGTCCAGCCAGGACGTCTCGTCATCGAGTCGGTAGGCATTGTTATTGCCGCCCTGGGTGCGCCAGCGCTCGTCACCGGCCAGCAGCATCGGAGTGCCGGTGGACAGCGCCAGGGTCGCCAGCAGGTTGCGGGCCTGGCGACCACGCAGGCTGAGCACCCCCGGATCATCGGTCTCTCCTTCGACGCCGCAATTCCAGGACCGGTTGTCGTCGGTACCGTCGGCTCCGCCCTCACCGTTGGCCTCGTTGTGCTTGCGGTTGTAGGAGACCAGGTCGCGCAGCGTGAACCCGTCGTGGGCGGTGACGAAGTTGACCGACGCCCACGGCCGGCGCCCGCTCGCCG
>JALZDU010000120.1 GCA_030862405.1 Actinomycetota bacterium
GACCAGGGCCGGGTCACCGTCGGCGGGCAACACCAGGCAGGTCAGCCGCTCATGGGACTCGCCGGCGATCCCCACCAGGTAGCGCAGGTCAGAGCTGGGCGTGATCAGCAGGGCATCCAGGCCGGCGACCTGGGTGGCCTGCTGGGCGCGGGCCAGGCGGGAGGTGAGCGCGTCGAGTACAGCGGGCACACTCAAAGCTTAGGGGCTCAGGGTCGTGTCGGGTGTTCAAGGCGGCCAGCCTGGCAGGCTCTGCTCTCATGGATGCACCTCTGTTGCTGCTCGATGCCGCGAGCCTGTACTTCCGGGCCTACCACGGGGTCCCAGAGTCGATCACCGCCCCGGACGGTACCCCGGTGAACGCAGTGCGCGGTTTCACGGACATGGTCGCCCGGCTGATCGAGTCCCGTCGCCCGTCCCGGCTGGTCGCCTGCCTGGACCTGGACTGGCGGCCGGCCTTCCGGGTTGCCGCGATCCCCTCCTACAAGGCGCACCGGGTCGCCGAGGAGACCGGACCCGGCGCTACCGACGTCGAGCAGGTGCCGGACACCCTGAGTCCGCAGGTACCGCTGATCCTGGAGCTGCTGGCCGCCGCCGGACTGGCCACCGCGGGCGCCGAGGGCTACGAGGCCGACGACGTGATCGGCGCGCTGGCTGACGCCGAACGCCGCGATCCGGTCGAGGTGGTCAGCGGTGATCGGGACCTGTTTCAGGTCGTGCGAACCGAGCCGACTCCGGTGCGGGTGGTCTACGTAGGGCGCGGGTTGGCCAAAGCGGAGGTGATCGACGCTATCGAACTGGCCAGGCGCTACGGGCTACCCGAAACCGGAGCCGGACCCGGCTACGCGGACCTGGCCGCGCTGCGCGGCGACCCGTCCGACGGGTTGCCCGGTGTGCCCGGAGTCGGTGAGAAGACCGCGGCCACGTTGATCAGCCGGTTCGGCTCGGTGGAGGGTCTGCTCGTGGCGCTGGACGATCCGCGATCAGCGCTCGCGCCGGGGATGCGCGCCAAGCTGCGGGCGTCCCGGAACTACCTGGAGCTGGCCCCCGCAGTGGTGCGGGTGGCTACCGATGCCCCGGTGCGCCAAGATCGTGACGACACGGTGCCCGTGGCACCAGCCGACCCGGACGCGCTTACCGCCCTGCAGCGGAAATGGGGTCTCGGCAGCGCGGTGGACCGGCTCGTTGCGGCGCTTCAGGTGCGGGGCTGACCCGCGTCCTCCATAACGAGATCGCTGGCCTTCTCCCCGATCATCATCGTGGTGATATTCGGGTTGACGGCCGGCAGGAACGGCATGATGGAGCCGTCGGCGACTCGCAGCCCGGTCACCCCCTTGACCCGCAGCCGTGGATCGACCACGGCCGTCGGGTCGCCTGCCGCACCCATCTTGGCCGTGCCCGCGAGGTGATAAACGGTGTTGTGCGTCTTGCGGATGTAGTCGATGAGCTCGTCGTCGCTGACCGCGCCTGCGCCGGGTGCCAGCTCGCGTTCGACCCAGCCCAGCAACGCCGGCTGCGCGGCGATCCGGCGGGCAAGCTTCATTCCGGCGAGCATCACGGAAATGTCATGGTCTTCGGGGTCGGTGAAGTAGCGCGGGTCCACCTTGGCACGGTCCCGGAAATCACGTGTCCGGAGCCGGACGGTTCCGCGGGACCGGCCGCGGGTGACGTTCGGTGTCAAGCAGAAACCGTTCGACGTGGTCGGGTAGCCCCACCGCACGGTATTCAGGTCGAACGGCACCGAGCCGTAGTGCATCATCAGGTCAGGCCGATCGAGTCCCGGTTGCGTCCGGGTGAACAGGCCGATTTCCCACCACTGTGTGGAGCGAGTGACCATCGGCTGCGAGGCCTCCCACATCACGAGTCCCTCGACGTGGTCGTCCAGGTTGGACCCGACGCCGGGGCTGTCCACCAGCACATCGACGCCGACGTCATGCAGGTGCTGGGCCGGTCCGATGCCGGACAGCATGAGCAGCTTGGGGGTCTCGATCGCGCCGGTGCACAGGATCACCTCACGCCGGGCGCTCACGGTGTTGTACTGCACGGTCTCGCAGTCCAGGTGCTTCACCCCGGTCGCCCGCTTGCCCGGGTCGAAAAGCACCTGCTTGGCACAGGTATCGGTGCGAACCACGAGGTTGCACCGCTGGGCGATGACCGGGTGCAGGTAGGCCCGCGAGGATGACATGCGGGCGTTGCCGTCGTCGGCGTTGATCTGGAAGAAGCCAGCGCCCTCAGTGACCGTGACGCCCTCGTTGAAACGCACGGTGGGCAGGCCGACCTCGGCTGCGGCCGCCAGCACAGCGACACCGCACGGGTCGTGCGGCGGGATCTGCCGCAGCGTCACCGGGCCCGAACGGCCGTGGTGATCGCCCGGACCGTCGTTGCTCTCCAGCCGTCTGAGCAGCGGCCAGCACTCCTGCGCGCTCCAGCCCTCGCACCCCATTGCCGCCCAGTCGTCGAGATCTTCCCGTGGCGGCCAGAAAGCGATGCAGGAGTTGTGTGACGAGCAACCGCCGAGGACCTTGGCCCGGGAATGCCGCAGGAAGCTGTTGCCCTTGTGTTGAGGCTCGACCGGATAATCCCAGTCATAGCCCGAGCCGAGCAGGTGCGGCCACCGCTCCAGTCGCAGGATCGCCGGCTCGTCGACATCGGACGGCCCGGCCTCGAGCAGGCACACTGTGACCGACGGATCCTCTGACAGCCGGGCCGCAAGGACGCATCCCGCTGATCCACCACCGACGACGACGTAGTCGTACTCTTCGGTCCCGCTCATGCCTCGAGCTTGCCCGGCGGGCGTTTCTCAGGCTCTACAGCACTCCGGCCCAGCGCCAGAGCAGCTTTCCCGGCCCGGCGATGAGCCCCACTTCGTTGAAGAAGTCGATGACCTTGCGGGCCGCGAACTGTTTGGTCTGCCGCCAGTGCGGGTTCGCCGCAGCCGCCGCGACGGCCTCATCGACATCTAGCCCGACCGCCGCGTACACCTTCGGGTCGATCAGCCTGGTGGTGGAGAAGTAGACCACCAACGCGAGGACGAAGCGGCTGTAGGCGCGGCCCAGCCAGCCCAACCGAGGCCATTGGCGACGGGTTTCGTCACGGGCGTAGCGAATGTGGCGGGCTTCCTCGACGACGTGGATCCACGACACTTTCTGCACCATCGGCTGCAGCGACTCATCGGCCATCTGCTCGCGCTGCACCGCGTCGAGGATCTCCTCGACGTAGATCGCGCCGCTGAAGGTGAGAGTGCCATTGGAAGTCGTCTTGAGTAGCCGCCCGAGGTGGTGTACGAGCCAGTCGGGACCGTAATCCGGGCCGCCGAACTTCTCTGCGGCACGCGAGAACATGACCGAGTGCCGGCACTCGTCGGCGATCTCGGTCCAGGCGTACCGGGCGTGCGCGCTGCCCTTGGGACGGTCGTAGACATGCCGGACGAGCATCTGCATGAGGATCGTCTCGAACCAGATGCCCATGCAGTAAAGGCTCGCGAGCTCGTGTTTGGTCAGGTCGATCCGCTGCTGCTCGCTCATCCGGTCCCAGATCGCGGTGCCGTACAGCGAGCTGCGGCGCGGGGCGATGAAGTAGCGGTCCGGGGCGAGTGGGGCGTCCCAGTCGATCTCGGCGGCCGGGTCGTAGGAGTGCTTGGCCGAGGTGCGCAGCAGCCGCTGCGCGGTTTCCTCCCGGTCCGGGATGCGGCTGGTCGTCGCGTCAATGGTGCTCGTCATGGACATGTGCGGCCTCCTTGACGGGTGGATTTCCAAAGTAACTGACTAGTCAGTCACTGGCAACCGGAAGCCACTCCCCCTGGCGGATCCGGTCCAGGCCGAGCCACCCGAAAGCAACCGCCCGCGCCTCCACCTTCGCGCGCGGCACCTCCGGGTGCTCGAGCCACCAGGACATCAGGCCCTGCAACGCGCCGACGAGCAACGGGACGGTCAACCGTGCCTGCTCCATTACCTCCTGCTCGGAGGGCACCGCGCCCCCCTGCTCGGGGGCGTAGTAGCTGGCGAGTACCGCCGCCAGCACCTCATTCATCTGCTCCCGGAGCCCGCGCAGCGACGCGCCGACCTCGGGGTTATCCAGGTGCCGCGCGACCAGTATCCACGCCTCCGGACGCTCACTCACCAGGTCGCAGAGCAGCCGGACCACACCGCGCCAGGCACCCAGCGCGTCACCGGCCTTGCCCAACACCTCGGGCAGCCTTCCCATGAAACCCTCCACGACCTGCTCGGTCACCGCTGCGAAGAGCTCCTCCTTGCTCGGGAAGTGCTGGTACACCAGCGCCTTGCTCACCCCGGCGGTGGCGGCGACGTGTTCCATCTGGGTGAGGTAGTATCCCCGGCTGCTGAACTCCCGCAGCGCCGCATCGAGCAGCTCACCTCGTCTGGCCTGGGACGACAGCCGGCGCCGGGCGCGGGTGGCGCTCGGAAGGTTCTGCGGGGACGGCCGGCTCACGCCAACCAGTGTGCTCGCTGCCCATGCGCCGTGAGCGCGCACTCCCCAAGCGGCGGAGCAGGCTAGCTAGTCTTCGTTTCGTGGTGATCGCGGTGCTTCGCCAGTGGTCGCCGGTTGCCGGGTTACTCCGTCGGCCGGCCGCCGCGGT
>JALZDU010000168.1 GCA_030862405.1 Actinomycetota bacterium
CGCGGTGAAGCCGCGGTCACGAAACCACCGGCCCAGCCCTCCTGGGGCGGCCACCGGGGTGTCGCGATCAAGCGTGCGCACGGTCGGGGCATCGAGGTGGTCGTAGTGGTTGTGGCTGATCAGCAGCAGGTTCAGCGGCGGCAACCGATCCAGCCCAGGCGGGGTCAATCGCTGCCCCGCGCCCAGGATCCGCGGGGACAGCACCGGGTCCACCGCCACGGTGCGCCCACCGAGGCGTAGCAAAAACGACGCATGCCCGAGCCAGGTCAGGGCATCACCAGCGGGCAAGGACGCCGGTACAGCCACCGGAATCCGCGCCACACTCTCGGTTGCGCCGGTGAAACCGCCTTCTCGCCACAACCGCAGGAACTGCGGCGGGCCGGGCAACGGTGCGCTGACCCGATCGGCGAACGAGCGCGGCCACCGCCTGCGCGGTGCCGATATTTCGACCCTGCGAGCAGGTCTCAAAACGCCGGCCACGGGATCGCCGGCCAGGACCCATTGGGCGCTGGAAACGTCTCGGTGATCAGCAGCCGGTCGATCCGCTTCTGCAGGGCCTTCAGCTCCGTGCGGGTCAGGTGCTCAGCCAGCGCGACGCCCAGTCCGCCGTCCAGCTCGGCTCGCACCCGGCCCAGCACCGCCAGCATGTCCGCCGACAACGGCTCACCCAGGAAGCCCCACAGCACGGTACGCAGCTTGTCCTCATGATGCAGGCAGATCCCGTGGTCCACCCCGTACACCTCACCGTCGAGCCCGGCGAGCACGTGCCCGCCCTTGCGGTCGGCGTTGTTGAGCAGCACGTCGAGCACCGCCAACCGGCGCACCCCTTGGGTGTCGGCATGCACCAGCAGCGCCGGATTGCCGTACCGGCCCTGGACCCGCAACACCGGGCGCCAACCTGCCGGCACCGCGTCGGCCGCGACCACGTCCACCAGGTCGCGTTCGTCCTCGGTGTCCACCCACAGCTGCACCATGCCGGGTCCCAACGGGCCGTTTCGCAGCACCGTGGGCGGTATCAAGCACCAGCCGGTGGCCTCGGACAGCAGCCAGCTGGCCACCTCACGACCAGCCAGGGTGCCGTCCGGGAAGTCCCAGAGTGGGCGCTCGCCGCGGATCGGCTTGTACACGCATTCAGCACTGACCCCGCCGCAGTGCACCGTGCAGTACAAGGTGGCGTTGGATGCGTCCACGATCCGCCCGGTGATGTCGATGCGGCCGTCGTGCAGTAACGGCAGCGCCGCCGGGTCGGTGGGCAGCACGGCCGGCCCGTTCAGGCCTCGACCTGGCGACGGTAGCCATTCTGCCGTGGGCAGATGTGCCCTTTGGGGTCCAACGGCTCCGTGCACAGCGGGCACGGTTTGCGCCCCGCCGTGATCACCCGCTCAGCACGGGTGGCGAACGCCCGGGCCTGCGGCAGCGACAGGAACACCCGCACCGCGTCGGGACCCTCTTCGGTGTCGTCGAGCACCACCGACTCGTCCAGCTCGTGCTCGGTCACGGCGAGCAGTTCGACGACGATGGCCTGTGATTCCACGTCCCAGCCCAGTCCCATGGTGCCGACCCGGAACTCCTGCTCGACGGGCGTGCGCAGCGGCTCGGCATCCACTGCGTGCTCCCCGGACTCTGCGGTGTCGGTGTCGACACCCAAACGCCGAGCCACCTCGTCGAGCAGCGCGGACAGCCGTTCGGCGAGGACCGCGACCTGCTCCTTCTCCAGCTGCACGCTGATGACTTTGGCGTCGTCAATGGCCTGCAGGTAGAAGGTTCGGTCCCCTGGCTCGCCGACCGTGCCCGCGATGAACCGCTCGGGGGTGCGGAAGATGTGGATGACACGAGACATGACAGTTTCGACACTAGAGCACGCTGAGCTGTCCGGCAGCAGCCCTCCCCTGCTCAGCCGGTGCCGGTGGGCCCCCCGGGCGTGGCGTCCGACGGGGGTCGCCGCCTGCGCCGGCGTTTAGGCGGGACCAGGGACTGCAAGTCTCCACCGGAGTCGTTGACCCGCTGCACGAACGGCCGGGTCTCGGTATAGCTGACGGCGCTGATCGAACCCGGGTTGGCGACGATGCGCTGGAAACCGTCCAGGTGCATGCCCAACGCGTCAGCGAGCACTGCTTTGACGATGTCACCGTGCGTGCAGACCAGCCACAGCACCTGCGGGCCGTGCTCGGTGGCCAGCTTGGCGTCCCACTCCCGCACCGCGGCCACTGCCCGAGCCGCCAGCGCGGCCAGCCCCTCGCCACCGGGGAACACCACCGCCGAGGGGTGCGCCTGCACGACCTTCCACAGCGACTCCTTGCCCAGCTTGCGCAGTTCCCGCCCGGTCCACTCACCGTAGTCAACCTCGACGAACCGGTCGTCCACGGTGACCTCCAGACCGCGCGCCTGCGCCAGCGGGGCCAGCGTCTCCTGGCACCGTTGCAGCGGGGAGCTCACCAGCGCCGCCAGCGGCAGCTGCGCCAGCCGCTCGACCAGCGTCTCGGCCTGGGCCTGGCCCTGCTCGTCGAGCGCCACTCCCGGCGTGCGACCGGCCAGCACCCCTTCGTTGTTCGCCGTGGACCGGCCATGTCGTAGCAGGATCAGGGTGCCCACCCGCGCCACCCTACGCACTCACGACGTGGGTCAGGTCGCGCTGATCGTTCCGGTGGCCAGCAGCGCCAGCACGACGGTCCCCAGGGCCAGCCGGTACCAGACGAACAGGTAGACGCTGTGCCGCTCGACGTAGCGCAGCAGCCAGGCAATCGCGGCGTAGCCCACCGCCGCGGCGAGCAGGGTGGCGACCACCATCTGGGCCACCGTGGGTTGCAGGCCGGGGCCGCCGACCGTGAAGACGTCGGGGATCTGGAACAGCCCGGCGGCGATGACGGCGGGGATCGCGAGCAGGAATGAGTAGCGGACCGCGGTGGGTCGGGTCAGCCCGAGGAACAGGCCGGCGCTGATCGTGCCGCCGGAACGCGACACCCCGGGCACCAGCGCCATGGCTTGGGCCAAACCCATCACCACACCGTCGGTGACCGTGAGCTGCTCCAGCGGGCGTCGCTGCTGCCCGTAGCGCTCCGCAGCGGCCAGCACCAGACCGAACACGATCAGCGTGCTGCCGATGATCCACAGGTTTCGCCCCGAGGTCTGGATCTGGTCTTCGAAAATAAAGCCCAGCACGCCGATCGGGATCGTTCCGATGATCACCAGCCAGGCGATCCGGTAATCCGGGGTGGCGCGGACCTGCGCCGAAACAAACCCGCGGAACCAGGTCGCCACCAGGTGGCCGATGTCGCGGGCGAAGTAGATCAGCACTGCCGCCTCGGTACCCAGCTGGGTAACCGCGGTGAACGCTGCGCCGGCGTCGTCGCCGAAGAAGATCTCCGAGACGATCCGCAGGTGCCCTGACGAGGAGATCGGGAGGAACTCGGTGAGGCCCTGAACGAGTCCCAGGACCAGGGCTTGCAGCCAGCTCACGCGGCTGCACCCTACGGGTC
>JALZDU010000171.1 GCA_030862405.1 Actinomycetota bacterium
ACCGTGGCGCTCGGCCAGCCAGGGCAGCGACACCGTGAAGACCTGCACGATCGCGTAGGTGGCCGCGCACGCGACCCCGATCGCCAGCGCGGCATAGCCGGTCTGCAGGCTGGACCCGAGCAGCAGAGCCACTGCGATGACCCCGCCGCGCTGCGCGAGTTGGACCAGCGCACCGCTGGTCGCCTGCAGGCACCCGAATCGCAGCGCCCCGTCCGGCAGCGCCACCGGCGGCAGCCGCCGGCGTAGCAGCGGGGTCACGGCGACGGCCCCGAGGGCGAAGGCCACCGCCGCGGCCACCACGATCGCGGCCAGCGCGCCGGTCACCCCCGTCGCCTCGTACAGCACCAGCGTCGCCGTGATGAGCACCGCGTTCTGCACGGGATACCGCGCGCACCAGGCACCCGTACGTCCCATCCCGAGATCGGCTTGCAGCGCGAGGGTGGCGGCGACGTTGAGGGCGAGGGCGATCAGCACGAACGCCGTCAGCATCGGTGGGAAACGCGCCGGGTCCCACGCCACCAGCGCCACCGCGATCACGACGAGTACCGCGAACTGCGCGGCCCGGTTCCGCGCCAGCCGGAGGCTGAGCGCCCGGGCGAGGGCACCGCGCTCGTCGGGTGCCGCCGCCGGCACGTAGCGGGCCAGCAGGGTGGCACCACCCAGTGTCATGGCCACCGAACCGATGGCGACCACGGTCAGGGCGACGGCGAACCGGCCGTAGTCGGCCGGGCCGAGCCACCGGGGTACCAGCGTGGCGAGCAGCAGCAGCGTGACCGCCTCGGCCGCCTTGCCGACGAGGCCGGCGACGACCGGCCCGCGCAGCCGTGCCGTGGCCGCGCTCGCCGTCACCGTGCCCGGCGGCGGGCTCACTCCGGGCGCCGGAGGTAAGGCATCCCTAACAGCACGTCCGAGAGCCTATCCTGAGCGGAAGACCAGGGACGTGGTGGTCGAGGCTGTGAAGAGAATCCACCGCAGCTACCTAGGCGACCGGGCCTCCAGAGCGGCGGCCAGCGGTTCGAGCCGCTCGTGAGCGGCGGGTCCAGTAGCCCGGCGAGCAGCGGTCGGCCGAACGCGGCAGAGGCCAACCCGGCGATGAAGTGTCTGTGCAGCGTACGAAGGGGGTTCGGTGACGACGAGCGGCGCAAGCATGCTGATGTGCATGGTATGTTTGTTCCATGCCGTTCACCGAACGCACGCAGGTCCTGCTCTCGCCCGAACAGCGACGCAGGGTCGAACAGTGGGCGGCGCGCTCCGCCACGTCGGTGGGAGCGGTTGTTCGGGCGGCCATCGACACCTACCTCGAACCACCGTCGGTCGAGCGCCGCATGCGGGCACTCGACGCGTTGTTCGCGCTCGAGGCTCCGGTCGACGCGTGGCCGGCGATGGAGATGGAGATCGAAGCCGGGTACCAAGCGTGACTTACTTCGTTGACACATCGGTGATCGTGTACGCGGGCGGCGAGGAGCACGCCCAGCGCGAGCCGTGCCGCACCGTGCTCCGCAACATCGCAGAGGGAAGCCTCGAGGCCACCACATCCACCGAAGTGGTCCAGGAGATCCTGCACCGCTTCGCTCGGGGTCGGCGCCAGGTCGGTGGCCGGATGGCCCGCAGCGTGCTGGACCTGTTCGATCAGATGCTGCCGATCGAGCGGGCGACGATTGCCGACGCCGTGTCGCGGTACGAGAACCATCCACAGTTGTCGGCCCGCAACGCCTTGCATGTCGCAACTTGTGTGCAACTTGGAATCCAGGAGGTGATCTCCGTCGATACCGGTTTCGATCTCGTCACCGAGGTTCGCCGCGTCGAACCCGCCGAGGCGAGCAAGTCGGCGGCTCGCTGACCCGGTCATCGGCCGAGTCGCTGCTCCGGACAGCTAGGCGACCATTGCCACCTTGTCGGCTCAGTCTCCCGCCCC
This sequence comes from Actinomycetota bacterium, assembly GCA_030862405.1. GTDB lineage: Bacteria > Actinomycetota > Actinomycetes > Mycobacteriales > Pseudonocardiaceae. The sequence continues at coordinate 1,916 of JALZDU010000171.1, forward strand.
GTTGTGTTCAACCGGTAGTGGCGGTCGAGGCCCCGGGAACGGTGCGCCGGTCGGTGCTGAGCGTGTAGCCGTCGCGCTCGAGGCGGATGCCGAACGCGTACACCTGGATGTGCGGGTCGACTGGGCCGACCGTGGCCAGCTGCAGCACCGACTGGGTGCGCGCCACCTGCCCGAACACGCCTCCCGGTTGCGCCTGCCAAGCCGGGTAGCCGAGCCCCGTCAACGTCCCGTCACTCCACAGCACCGCGTATGAGGGCGCTTCGGTGATGCCATTGACGACTTGAGGTTGTCGCTGGCACGGGTAGGCGAACGCCAGCTGCCAGCCCAGCGCGACCGGCGCCTCGTCCGGCAGCAACTTCTGCAGCACGACCGAGCGCGCCACGGCGGGCGCGGTGAAGGCCAACCACCCGTGCAGCGCTCCGGTCGCGTCGACGGCATCCAGCCGGACGACGTCCGCGCCGTCCGGGGCGTCAGCGCGAATGTTCGCCACGAGGGGTCGCGCGCGA
>JALZDU010000195.1 GCA_030862405.1 Actinomycetota bacterium
CCCCTTCGTCGTCATCGCGACCGCGGATCGAGCGCATCGCGCAGACCATCGCCGAACAGGTTGAACGCCAGCACCGTGATGAAGATCGCCAACCCGGGGAAGAGCATGAAGTTCGGCGCGATCTGGAACCAGTGCGTGGCCTCGGACAGCATCCCGCCCCACGTTGGGGTCGGTGGCCGCACCCCGACGCCGAGGAATGACAGCGCCGCCTCGAACAGGATGTTGGTCGGGATCAGCAGCGTCGAGTAGACCAGGATCGGCGCGGCCAGGTTGGGCAGCATCTCGGCGAACAGGATCCGAGGGCTGCGCGCGCCGAGACTGCGCGCGGCGTCGATGAACTCGCGTTCGCGCAGCGACAGTGCCTGCCCGCGAACGATCCGGCCGATGTAGGGCCAGTTGAAGAACCCGATGATGAACACCATCAGCGCGATCCGCAGGGTGTCGCCCTCTAGGCCGAATGCCCGGTCCGGCACCACGCCGGCCAGCGCGATCGCGAACAGCAGCAGCGGGAAAGCCAGGAAGACGTCCATCGTCCGGCTGATCAACGTGTCGATCCAACCCCCGAAGTACCCTGCGATCACGCCCAGCACGGTGCCCAGCACCACCGACAGCAGCGTCGCGAGGAACGCGATGAGCAGCGAGATCCGCGAACCGTAGACGATGCGGCTGAACACGTCGCGGCCGTTGACCGGCTCGACTCCGAACAGGAAGTCCGGGCTGATCCCGCCGAAGTTGTCGACGGCCACCTGCAAGTCAGGGTCGACTTTCTCGTAGTGGAACTCCAGTGGTGGATGCCCGAGCACCGCGACGATCACTGGCGCGAAGATCGCGACCAGGATGAGGGTTACGATGACGCCACCGCCAGCCAGGGCGACCTTGTCACGCTTGAGGCGCAGCCAGGCGATCTGACCAAGTGAACGGCCCCGGATTGCGGTGCCCATTCCCTCGGTGACAGCCTCGGGTTGGGCGTGGACTGGCGAGCCGGAGCCCTCCAGCGGAGCGGTCATAGCCGAACCGTCGCGCAGGCCGGCCCCGACCAGTTCATCCGTCTCGTACCCCTGTTTCGTCTGCGCGCGGACGTCGCGGACATCGTAGAAGCACGGCGCTCGAGCACCTCACCAGTACCAGCCGTCGGCTGGCTGCGATGCCAGGCTCTTGCACTCCTTAGTGCCGGCCCTTGACGAATGGACGCTTGTCCGAGCCGTCCACGTTATTCCTGTCCCGCACGAAGTCTCGCATTTTTTCATCGAATTCTGGAACACCGCTACGGTTACAGTCCACGATGATGCCCATATGTTGAGCCATGTCCCACACCGGCAAGTCCGGATCAAATGCGGCACTTCTGTTACGCGCGGCTTGTACTAAAAGCACGAAGCCATCATAATCGTCATTCTCAATCGTCTGCAGGTTTCGCAGAACGGCGGCCTTATCAATCTTTTTGCGCCTCACCGGCCACCCTCCCCAATCTGAATGCGCCTGTCGTTGATCAACATTGTCGGTAGAACAATTAATGTTATGGAATGATCGTATCGATCATACCCTAGGCTGACCTTGCGCGAGGCTTCCCTGGCGGTCGACCGCCGAGCTCGTGCCCACGGCACGCCGCGGTTCGTGGCGGGACGCTCCGGCGCGCTCCCCGTCGACCACTCGGACAGGGAGCGGGAGATCCACGCCTTGCTTGCTCGGTGGCGAAGCTCCGATACGGGCAAGCTGGTCTCCCAGCGCAGCGGCCGAAGCCGAACGTCACCGCCACCGGAACAGCTGCGCCCAACGGCTAACGTGCCAGCGAACTGTGACCAACGCGTCAGCGGTAAGGGGGCCAGCGTGTCACCGCGAGGCTTTGCCGTTCGCACGATGGTGCCGGAGGCGGGGCTCGGCATGCTCCGCCCGTATCAATTCTTCAGCGGTACATTCAGCACCACCGCGGCAGCGATCTGCTTGGCCGCCTCACACGACTGCTGCGGGTTGCTGTTGAACTCTTTCGAATCGTAGGTGATCGAGACGCTCTGCCGGTCCGCAGTCTTAAATATCAACGTCACAACCAGGTATGTCCGCGTTCGACCTCGACACGAGGGCGGGATAGCCGGCGATTTCGGTCAGATGGAAGGAAGGGCGGTCCTGGTCCCTGATTGTAGGCGGCCTCTAAGGTTAGATTGTTGATCATCAAGCTGATGGCAAGTCTTCTAACCATAGAACGTCACGTTCTGTGCTTGTCCATACACAATATATTGTCACACCCGAAGGTGGGCCTGCTGCCGCTGGCGTTCGAGACCCTCGAGCTCCCGACCCCGACTACCAGCGGCTGGTGTCTACCTGCCGGCCGACGCGGCGACGTCGGTGGGCTCGATCGGCTCACTGGTCGCCAGCTCGGCGCCCTGCGATCCGTGAGCACCGGCTAGCCGAGCGGTTGGACCTGGCCCCAGCACTGCTCGGCGACGCCGGAGCCGGGCGCCGGCCCGGAAGCAGCGCTGCGCATGCCAGCCCCACCAGCAGGGTCGCGGTGAACACGGCAAGCATGGTGTGGTGCTCGCTGATGATCGCGTCACGGTCGCTGCTGAGGTCGAGTACGCGGCCGAGGACGGCAACGCCGGTGATGCCGCCGAGATAGCGCATCGTCGAGCTGACCCCGGCGGCCATGCCGCTGCGCTCCTGGAAAACCGCGCTGAGTGTGGCGTTCTGAGCCGCCGGGGTGACAAGGCCGATGCCGATTCCGAGGATCACCAGTGCCCACCGCACCGGACCGAGCGTCGAGAGACTGCCGGCCGCCAGCACGCCCACGCCCGCAAGGCAGACCAGTGAACCGGCGACCGCGATAGGCCGCGACCCGAACCAGTCCGTCAACCGGCCGGCCACCAGCGAGGTGACCACCATCGCCAACATCATGAAGATCAGCAGCCGGCCAGTGGTCGCGGCGTCCAAGGACAGCAGCGCCCCAAGGACCAGCGGAAGCTCGAACAGCAGCGTGTACATCACCAGGTTCTGCAGTGCCACCAGCAGGCTGCCCGCCGCGAACGGCAGGGACCTGAACAACGAGAATGCGACGACCGGATCCGCTGCGCGCCGTTGCCACCACGCGAACGGCACGGCCAGGACGAGGCAGGTACCGATGAGGGCTATCGAGCCGCCCCCCGTGGCCTGCAAACCCAGCACCAGCGACGTCAGCATCGCGGCGAGCAGTACTGTGCCAATCCAGTCGAACCGCGGGGACGTCACGCGCCCCATTACCACGGGTGCATGTCTGGCCGTCGCCGCCAGTACCGCTGACAAGGCGAGCACCGGCAGGTTGGCCAGGAAAATGCTCGGCCACCCGAACGCCCGGACCAGCTCACCGCCGACCACCGGTCCGATCGCCGCCGCGAGCGACATGACCGCTCCAAACGTGCCGAACGCCTGGCCCCTGCGCTGCGGCGGCAGCTCGATGCGCATCAGGGCCACCGTCGCCGGTACGATCACCGCACCCCCGGCGGCCATCAGCACCCGGGACAGCGCCAGCACGCCCAGCGTCGGCGCGACGAAGCCGAGCACGGCGCCCGTCGCGATCAGCACTTGGCCCAGCGCGAACACCCGCCAGTGCCCGAGCCGGTCACCGAGCTTGCCTCCCGGACTTTGCAGGACGATCGCCGCCATGAGGTAGCTCGACACCAGCGCCTGCGTCACGGTGCCCGGAGACTGTGTGTAATCGCGTGCGATGTCCGGCAACGCCACCGCGATCATGGTCGAATTGAGGGGCATCAATGACGCGGCCAACAACGCCGCTCCAAGGCCCCGCATGGTCCCGTTAGCCACTGGTGATCGGTCGTCGCTGCAGGAGAAACACTGCACCGCCCCGGAATGCGAACTCGATGTCATGATCAGGCGACCCAAAGACGCGGTCGCACGCCGCCGCGAGCGCATGCAACGCGGCGAGTTCCCCGTCGCTCAGGCACGGTGCACAGATCAATTCCGGTGCTACCGGCGCCTGCTCCATACCGCCGCAGGCGCTGCGCCGGATCTGCAGATCCTTCTCACCGAGACTGCGCTCTAGCAGCCGCCCGGTGGGAGCCAGCCGGTACTGGTCTGGCGTTACCAGCCCTGAGACGACGGTCTCGCCCAGCCCCCAGCTTGCTTCGATCACCCGTTCCGCCGCTCCCGTGACTGGGTTCCTGGTGAACAGGACGCCGGCCATGTCGGCGTCCACCAGCTCCTGAACCACCACCGCCATCCGGGAGGTCCGCTCGAGCCCGAGCCGCGCTCGGTAGGCCTGTGCACCCGGGTCCCGACCTGAAAGGTGAACCTCTCGGATGGCCTGGACAACTGCGGCGAAGCCGCATACCCCCAGCACGCTCAGGTGGGTCCCCGCGAAGCTGGTCGCGCCGGAGTCCTCGCCAATGGCGCTGGACCGCACCGCGCAGGGTGTGCTGCCCGCGCCCAACGCCTGCAGCGCTGCCAGCGCGGCTGGATCGCCGCGGGCCGTCGCCTTGACATGCTCGGAGCAGAGCGCGAAGCCTGCTGGCACCGGGAGCCCCGCGCGGATCGCCGCACCAAGCTGGGTGGCCTTGCCGCCAAAGGCAGCTGCGTCCGTGGCCTCGGCCAACGGCTGGATCATCTGGCTCTCATCGCAGCAGCGTGACCTCGCCCGCCTCACCGTCGACTCGTACCCATGCCCCGTCGGGAATTATCCGGGTGGCCTCACGCGTGCCGACGATCCCCGGGATGCCGTACTCGCGGGCGACGATGGCGGCATGGCACAGTTGACCGCCACGGTCGGTCACAATCGCGCCCAGCAGCGGAAGAACGACGTTGAAATACGGCGAGGTCATGCGGGTGACCATGACGTCGCCGTGCTTGATCTGCGCAAAGTCGGTGTCGACGTCGACGACCCGTGCCCTGCCCTCGTACGTTCCAGCGTTGACGGCCAAGCCGTGCAACACGGTGTCCGTGTTCTCCATGTCGGGCACCTGGAAGAGGTTGACCATGACGGCACGCATCGCCCGGGCGCCGCGGTGGGCAGTGGGCGGAAGAGACTCCAGAGGCGGCGGCGGGGCAGGGGGCGGACCCAGCAACGGTGGAGCGTCCTCGATAGTCCGTGACGTGCGCCAGCGGGCGCGCTGTGCCACCTCCGCAGCGTTGGGCCCCGGCTCGCCGCGCAGCAGGGCTGCCAGCTCGACGTATTCCATGTCCACGGCATGCGCGGGGTCGGCCAGTTTGCCTGCGCGGTGCAGCCGGCGGCCGGCCTCCAGCAGCGCGCGCCGCGCCAGCCCGGTTGCCCAGCCGTCGGCGTATACGCCGCGCTCGTCGCGCAGGCGGTTGATCAACCGTGCTTCGCCAAGCCGCTCTTCGAACTCCGCGACGTGCTCGGCGGGCACCCGCGCCTTGATCTGCGCGAGCTTGGCGTCATCCTGCGGTGCTGCCGCGACTCCGGTGACGGCCGCTCGGATCGCCTCCACGAGCAACTCGGGCATCTCACCGGCGGTCAGATCGCCGACGTCGTAGCCGACGGACCGGAAACGGACCGCGTCGAGATAGGCCCGCATGTCCGCGCCGGCGTCAGTGTCGGCAGCCAGCGCGTCGAGAATCTCAGCCGGTTGGGCCGCCGTGCGCAGGGCCTGCTGTGCGCCCTGGCTGGCACCGATTGATCGGGCCAGGGCGTCCAGCTCGGCCGCCGCGAACCCGATCGAGATCGGCGAGGTGCCGCGCAGCAGCTCCAGGAGCTCGCCCACGGTGGCGCCGGTCCACTCCTGCGCGCCCGCGAGGAAGTCACCGACCGAGACGAGCGCAGTCACCGTGTACTTGTGGTGCAGGTACATCATCGCCTCGAGGTGGTCGCGGCATCGCCCCAGATGCACGACCAGCTCCTCGTCGGACAGTGCGGTGGGGTTGGCGTCCTGGATGGTGCGGTGCTTGGCGATCGCCGCAGGCTTGTCGACGCTGTCCCACTCGTCGAGATCCTTGCGCCAGAGTTTCTCCTCGAAAGCGCGAACCGACGTCGCGATCCGGGCCTGCATTTCGGATTCGGTGGCGGACCCGTTGGGCCCGTCGGCGCCGAACATCGCGGGCTGGGTGTACATGAACCCGTTGACGATCGCCGGCCTGAGGTGGTCGAGCAACAGCCCGTAGCGGGCTGTGCTCTCGGTGAACCCTCGCAAGAAGCCGGCCGTGAAGGCCGGCGCGGCAAACCTGGTGAGCGGTCTCTGAAAGTGAGTTGCCTCCAGCTCCCACGACCCCTCACCGGGTGCGCCGAACACAGGGTTGTCCCGCACTTTTCCCTCGCTCGGGAGCAACGCCGCCGCGCCGTCACCTGTCATGGAGTCCTCCTCGTCGAGGCCACAAGGTAAGAGAGCGACGCGTGAGCGGCTGATACGACCGACTCGCGGACGGGCGCGGTATCCTGACCTCCCGCTTCTCACCCAAGTCCGGCCGATCCCGCAGGCAACGTGCCCGGCTCCCACTTGTAGGCAACATACGTGCTCATCGCCCCGCCCCGCACCGCCATTCGGAGCCGAATAGCGATCTTGCGGGTGCCGTCGAGTGCCATTCGGAACCGATTGGCGGTTTGCGGTAGTACCCAGAAGCCGCAACCCCCTGACTCAGGTTTCCGGGTACCCGGCATGACCACGGTGACACGGTGCGTGTGGACGAAGGGAGAGGCGGAGCAACTTCGCGCACCGTGTTCCGCGGCGACCTCGACCTTCGATGCACGTTTGTCCTGGCACCGGCGAGATAACGGTGGCCCCGCCGGCGTGGAGACAGGTCTGGCGTCCTTGAGTCGTCGGGGAAGCAACGAGTTCGGCATCGCTCCGCGGAAGTGTACGGCTAGCAAATGAATCGTTCGAGGAGATGCGTTCAGTGTCGTCTGCAACAATCGTTCCACACGTCACCGCACACGCCGGCATCCTTTGGTCCTTACGCGTAATCGTGACGATCAATGTCGCGCTCTTCGTGCTCCAAGGCCTCACCGGAGGTGAATACCTTGTCGGTGAAGAAGACGCCATGAGGCTGCACGGCGCTTTTGCTATTTCCATTCACGTTGCTACGGGTCTTCAGACCCTTGCTGCGGCATGGCTGTGGCGGATCTACCGAGCACCACTTTGGCCAGCGCTACTCAGCGCAATTGCGTTCGCGGTGAGCTTTGGGCAAGCGGCGCTCGGCAGCAGCGGCACTCTCAACGCGCACTTGCCGCTCGCCATAGTGCTGCTCGTCATTGTCGTATTGGTTCTGGCTTGGGCATGGGCTCGACCGATCCGCGGCGTCGCGGGACCGCAGAGCGCAATGACACCATCCAGCTAGTACGTGCCCACCCGGGCTGCTGCACCACCGCCGGAAGGAAGCACAGTGATCACCAGCATGCCTGACCTCCCGCAACCGAGACCTCGATCATGACGCGGCCTCATCCTTGGCGGTCGGCGTGATACCCACCGATAACTACTCGAGCCGTCTCGGGGAACGTGTTCGCCTGGTGGTGCTGCACACCACCGAGGGCGCCAGGGACGTCGACAGCCTCGGTGCATATTTTCAGACCGGCACCGACCAGGTCTCGTACCATGCAGCGTTCGACGACCATCGCGCCGAGACATACGTTCCCTACAGCGCGGCCGCCTGGTCCATCCGAAATGGCAACCAGGAGTCCGATAACGCCGCGTTCTGCGGATTCTCGGCGTGGGATCGCGTTGAGTGGCTGCGCCACCCTCGGATGCTGGAGCTCGGTGCCGCGTGGGTCGCTGATCGCTGCATGGCGCGCGGTCTGCCTATCCATCGACTATCCCTGGCGGACACCGCCGCTGCGCTGCGCAATTCCAGCCATCCCGGTGGCGTGATCATGCACCGCGATTACACCTATGCCACCGGCGACGGTACTCACACCGATGCCGGAGACGGTCTGCCGTGGGACGTCATCCTCACTCGTGCCCACCAGATCGCCGCCGGTATGGTCGCCCGCGTCGAATACGAGCGGTAAGTGCTCCACGCATTCAGCGAAGAGCCCGGCACGGCACCCGTGGGCCGTGCAGGGGAGCTGCCAGGCCCGGCGCGGCCTCTCCGCGTAGGCAGAACTCCGGAGCGGGACTGAGTACCATCTGGCGTTGCCACAGCGTCAGGCCTCTATCCAGACAAGATTCGAGTGCACTCTCGAGGTCGGCGTAGCTCCACCCGGCGGGCTTGGCGAACCAGGTCGCGTCTGACGCGTCAGCGGACGGTGGCGGCCAGTGCCAGAACACATACGCCAGCAGCGTCGTCGAGGACCATCGGTCCGTTGCCTCACCGACGATCACAAGTTACCGCTGGCTGGAGCGGACTATCGGTTTGCCGGCCAGCGCCACGCCGGCGTGGCGCATCTGCTCGAGCGCGGTCTCGGTGGTTTCCGGTGCCACCCCGGGGGTGAGGTTGAGCAGCACTCGGGTGTCGAACCCTTCGCGCACGGCGTCGAGCGCGGTGGCCCGCACGCAGTGGTCGGTGGCGATGCCGACGATGTCGACGGCAGTGATGTTGCGGTCGCGCAGCCACACGGCGAGTGACGTGCCATCGTCGGTAGTGCCTTCGAAACCGCTGTAGGCGGCCTCGTGCCTGCCCTTGCTGAAGACGGCCTCGATGCGGCTGGTGTCCAGGCATGGCTGGAAGTCGGCGCCTTGAGTGCCGGCCACGCAGTGTGGCGGCCACGAGTCGACGTAGTCCGGGGTTTCGGAGAAGTGGGTGCCTGGATCGACGTGGTAGTCGCGAGTGGCTACCACGTGGGCGTACCGCGGACCGGCGGCGATGTGGTTGTTGATGGCCCTGGTTACCTCGGCGCCGCCGGGGACGGCGAGGCTGCCGCCCTCGCAGAAGTCATTCTGTACGTCGACGATGAGAAGTGCCCTGCTGAGCGGCTGTTGCGTTGTCCGCGTCGCCTCAGGCGCCGCAGAGAGCGAAATCCCGTTGCTCATGTTGGGTCCTCCTAGCTGCCGCCGGTGAACAGCCGTGTTGCGGTAGACAAGGCCGCTTCGGCGTCGGTGACCATTTCGGCGATGATGTCCGCGGCGGGGCGGATGTCGTGGATCAATCCAACGGATTGACCCGCGAACGGCACGTCGTCGTGCCCGCCGTTGTGGCGTAAGGCCGCGAGGAGTCTTGGCAGTACCTTTGAGGGATCGACACCTTCGGGGTCATCGCGCAATTGCTCTACAAGCGGAGTCACCAACGTCCTGGGCTCGGCGCGTACACCGGGACGGCTATAGGGCGGCATCACCCGGTCGCTGTTAATCATCTTCACCGCCTCCACTGCGTCGGCGGCGACAATCCGCTGCTTCCACTCCTGCGCGATACCCATCTCCACACTCGCCAACAGCCGGGTGCCGATCGACACGCCCTGCGCGCCCAGAGACAACACTGCCGCCAGACCGCGCCCGTCGGCGATGCCACCGGCTGCGACGACCGGGATATCACCGGCGATGTCGAGAACCTGCGGCACCAGCACCATCGTGCTCACCCAGCCACCGTTGCCGCCCGCCTCGCCGCCCTGGGCCACGATCACGTCAGCACCAGCGGACACCGCCTGCTCGGCCTGACTTCGATCCATCACCTGCTGGATCCACAGGATGCCAGCGTCGTGTGCCCGCGCGATGAGGTCGGCGGGGACACCAATATGGAAGGAGATCGCTGCCGGGCGCAGCGCGAGCGTGGCTTCAAACGCCTCCATGTCGAGCGGGCGCAGCGTGTGATTGACAGCGAAGGGTTGCTCGGTCAGCTCGCCCAAGCGACGCCACTGCTCCCGCAGATCCTCTAAAGGTCGCGCGGCGGTACCGACGCTCCCCAACCCCCCGGCCTCGCAGACTGCCGCAGCGAGCTCGACCGCCTCCCACGGGCCAAACGGCGCACCGATGATCGGCAGCTCTATGCCTAACACATCGCATAGGCGGGTTCTCAACATCAGAGCTTCCTCCAGATCTGGCGGGCGGGATCCATTCCGCACACTCCGCAGGTAGTCACCGTTGAAAGGGACCTGACCCGGGCTCTTCCAGAGAAGGTAGCTGGAACCGCGAACCCGGTCACGAAGCGATGCACAAGCGACGGCACGATTCGTCCGGCCCAATCATCACTCGGGGGAATCCGGGTTGTGGCTGCAGGGTGACGGTTTCTGTCAGCCCGGTGGGCAGCCTCGGTTGGACTGGGTCACCTGGGTGGTCAGGCGCCTGCTACAAGTGGCGGACCAGCCTACGGTGTGCGACCTCGTGGTGAACACCGCCGGACTGGAGCACCGGCCGGACTGGAGCGCTCAGCCGGAACCCTTCCACGGTCACCTCGTCGAACGTGCGCACAGGCATCTCGACACCGCACCAACGTGCTCGGCCTGAGTGCCCGCCGCGCAGCGCCGGTGCGGATCGACGTGATGGGCTTGGTTAACCAACCCCACGAGGGACTGGCCTGGTCACCGGGTCGGCGGCTGGACGAGCCCGGTTTGATAGGCGGCGGCCACCGCTTGCGCTTTCTCCCGAACCCCGAGTTTCATCATCACCCGGGCAAGATGCGTCTTGACGGTCGCTTCGCTGATGAACAGCTCAACGGCGACATCGGCGTTGGACATGCCCCGGGCCATCAGGGTGAGCACTTCCCGCTCGCGTGGGGTCAGCTGAGCCATCTCCGCCGGGGTGGGGGTGTGCGCCTCAGGCCGGGCGTTGAACTCATCGATGAGCCGGCGAGTGACGGCGGGATCCAGCCAGGCCTCACCGCTGGCTACCGCGCGGATCGCGGCGACGATTTCAGTCGGGGCGGCATCTTTGAGCAGGAAGCCCGAGGCGCCGGCCCGCAGTGCGGCATAGACGGCCTCATCGATGTGGTAAGTCGTGAGGATGATAACCCCGATGAGCTGGCCATTCTGCGCGGTCAAGCCCTCATCGATCACAGCGCGGGTCGCGGCGACGCCGTCGGTGCCGGGCATGCGTACATCCATCAGCACCACATCCGGACGCTGAGCGCGGACCTGCGTCAGGGCTTCCTGACCGTCGGCGGCCTCAGCGACGACGGCGATGTCGTCCTCGGCGTTGACCAGCATTGCGATGCCGGCTCGTACCAGCGGCTGGTCATCGACTACCACGACTCGGATCACGGTGACACCTTCCTTGACCTCCGCTGCTTTGGCTGAATCTATTGGTGGTGGTCGAGGAGTATCCGCTGCGGGGTGTCCGCGAGTGGCAGCGCCGCATTCAGCCGGTAGCCACCGTTGGGATGAGGTCCTGCGTGCAGGCGCCCACCGGCCGCGTGGGCTCGTGCACGCAGACCAATCAGGCCACGACCGACCGAGAGCGCCTGCCCACGGTGTGCCGCCGCAATGTTGATGTCGTTATCAATCTGGATGATCAGGTTGCGCGCTTCCCACACCATCCGCAGCTGCGGATGGGAATCCATGCCGCCGTGCTTGAGAACGTTGGTCAGACCTTCCTGCACGATCCGGTACGCGGCCAGATCGATACTCGGGTCCAGGCTGCGTGGTGTGCCTTCGACATGGACGGTGACCGGCATTCCAGCGTCTCGTAACGAGGCAAGCAACGCAGTCATATCTGCCAGTCCGGGTTGCGGCCCCAGGTCGTCGATGCCCTCGTCGTCATCATCAACGGGCTCGCTGGCCTCCAGCACACCGAGTAGGCGCCGTAACTCAGCCATCGCCTGTTTGCCGGTGGCCTCGATGTTCGCCAACGATTGGGTGACCTGGGCGAAGTTGGTATTGGCCACTCGAGACGCCCCCGCGGCCTGCAAGACGATCGCCGTCACCGCGTGAGAGACGATGTCGTGCAATTCTCGGGCGATTCTACTGCGCTCTGCGGTTACTGCTTCCCGGACCGTCTCGCGCTCGCCTTCCAGGCGTTGAAGGTGCTGGTGAATGTTCCGGGTCACGCGGCCTGCGCCCCACGCCCCGATAGTCACGATGACAAGTATTATGGCATTAGTGATGAATACCTGCAGTTGTAGAGAAGGGGGGGAGTCGGCATAGACTCTAAATCCTAAGGTGACGTCGCTGAGCCCGAGGGGAATGAAGGATGCCAGCAAGGCCAGTAGCGATGTTTTCCTGCTCCGATGGACGGCAACCGCATGCAGGGCGGCCGGAACGCCGACGACGGGGGTGAAGAAGGGCATGATCGGCCAGGCGACCACGGTGAGCACCCATTGACTGGCGAAGACAGCTAATGGTGCTTTGTTTCGCCACACCAGCGGTATGAGCATGGCCAACCCGTATAGCCACACGAAGATCAACCAGGGCTCGGTCCCCACCTGAGCTAACTGGTACCATGCCGAGAAAAAGAGGCTATTGAGGACAAAGAGCGCCGGCAGCAGAAACGCATCCCACCTTGCTGATGGGGGCATGTGCATACTTCTCGGCACCCAACCCGGCAGTTTCATCGGGTTCCCTTACTGTAACAGGTAGTTAGCGCTACCGCCAACCTCCCCGGGGTTGTCTCTACTCCTAATTCACGATTCTGGTAATTGATCTGTAGCTGGCTCTTCGTGTGAATTCGTTGCAGATCCTTCATTTAATTGAGCGAAGTCTGAGGCGGGGCAGACGCCGGGCTTATCTCCCCGGCAAGGGGGAGGAGGGTCGAAGGTGGACGCCGCAGAATTGCTCGTGACCGGTGGTGCAGCTGTCGCAGTAGATGCGCCTGCGAGAAAAAAGGTGGCAGTGAGGAGAAGTGCTGCGATAACTTTTATGGCGCGTTCGCATGCCGAGCGCACATGGGCGCTTCTCGATGCCTCACTTGCGAGAGGCGTCTCACGCCTGATCATCGTGTTCTTCTCCTCAGCGGCAGTGCGCGTCAGACGCGACTAGCCAATTCGTCGCTATTGTCCCACTTGCCTCAGTCGGAGGCAACCTATCATAGGAGATGGCGGTGTGGCGTTTCGTAGTGGGTCGGCCACGGTCATCCCACAGATGTAGAAATCGTCCTGGGATACATCATTCGATGTACCCTGGGCTGGGTGGCCTGGAGCAGGCGCGCGGTGGTGACATGCCGGTTCCGCGTGCCACGTGATTTCACTACAGTGCGACCGGGCGGGCGGTCGCTGCCGTGATCCGATCGTGCTGAACCTCCTCGCCCATCCAGTCGGCCAGGTACCTGAGGCGTTCTGTGATCTTGCTGGTGATCGCCGTCGAGTGGAGCTGAACATTGCTGCCGTGATCAGAGCGCGACCTCGACGTCAGTACGGTATGCAGCCGATTCAGTGCCCGGTGCTGCGCTACCCGGACGGCGCCGGGAGCCGAGCCCACGGCCTCGGCGGTCTCCTCTACCGACAGCCCCACCACGACCCGCAGGACGAGAATGTCCCGCTGCCTCTTCGACAACGTGTCCAGCAGCTTGGTCATCCGCTCGGCCACCTCGGCCTGCAGCAGCTGCACCTCCGGACCGTCGACCGGTTCGGAGGTATCGGGAACATCCGGGAACGGCTCGGCGCGATTGCGCGCCGCTGACCGGCGGGCATCTGCCACCTTGTGCGCCGCGATTCCGTACACAAAGGCAAGAAACGGTCGGCCCTGATAGCGGTAACTGGGCAGGGCCGTGAACACCGCGAGACACACCTCCTGGGCTACGTCGTCCGCCGACGCGAATGACTTCTCCTGGCTGCCGACGCGGGCGCGGCAGTACCGCAGCACGAGAGGGCGGATCCGGCGGAGCACACCGTCGACAGCGCCTCGATCGCCCTCGAGGGCAGCACGGACCAGGCCGTCGAGGTCGTCTTCGGCTGGGGCCTTCAGCTGGCCCTGACCCAGAAGAAGGGTGGTGGCATTCTGGAATCGATCGGTCAGTGGCTGGACATCGTCGGCTGCATCGTCTCCTGGAGCCAACGACGTCTGCACGTCACATAGTGAAAGCCTAGCCACGTGGTGCCCCTTCGCTGATCGACCAGCCACCGTGTTCGAGTGTCGGCGGTATTGCGGGTTCTGTTGGTAAGACCGGTGCGCGGAGCAGCAGCCTTGCTGGGTGTTTAATATGCCGGGCGCGCAGCGGCCGGCCATCCCTTCCACGGATCATCTTCGGCGTACCCCAGGTCGTGCAGTCCCGGTACATCAAATGAGGTAGTGCCCGGATATTTGGTACGTCTGTGGGGTGATCGTGGCCGTCCCACCGGCGGAAACGAGACCGTCCGACCTGTTCACCGGTTCGTGGCCAACTCGTCACTCACGTGTTCCGGCGCAGGCCACCAGTGTGGAGTTGCCATCGACTCCAGAACCGACGAGCCAGTAGAAGGTGACGCGTGCCCGGCCCACACCGTGCATTGATCAGTCGGCGCAGTGTGTTGCTCGGCGGCGCCGCAGGGCTGGGAACAGCAGTCCTCAGCGGCGCGCTGTCCGGGTGCGCCGGGAGCCAGCGCCCGGACCCGTTCACGCTGGGGGTCGCCTCCGGCGAACCGAGCGCTGCCGGTGTGGTGCTCTGGACTCGGCTCGCCCCGCGCCCACTGGCCGAGGACGGGCTGGGCGGGATGGCGCCGCGCCCGGTCGAAGTGGAATGGGAACTAGCCTCCGACGAGCAGTTCAGCCGGGTGCAACGGCGCGGCACCGAGACGGCACGTCCACAAACGGCACACAGCGTGCACGTCGAACTCGATGGGTTGGCGCCGGGACGGGAGTACTTCTACCGGTTCCGCAGCCAGGGGTTCCTGTCGCCAGCCGGCCGGACCCGCACTGCTCCGGGATCCGCCGCTGCCGGCGGGCCGCTGACCATGTGTTTCGCCTCCTGCTCGCAGTACGAGCACGGCTTCTTCACCGCCTATCGCCGCCTCGCCGAGGACCACCCGGACCTGGTGCTGCACCTGGGCGACTACCAGTACGAGTACACCGCCAACGACTACGTGGCCGACGGGGGCAACGTCCGTGACCACGCTGGACCGGCGACCGTCACGCTGGCCAACTACCGGCAGCGGCACGCCCAGTACAAGACCGACCCGGATCTGCAGGCCGCGCACGCGACCGCACCGTGGCTGGTGGTTTGGGACGACCATGAGCTGGACAACAATTGGGCCGACGAGATCCCGGAGGAGCCACAGCTGGACTTCCTGGCTCGCCGGGCCGCCGCCCTGCAGGCCTTCTACGAGAACATGCCGCTGCGCCGGATGTCGGCGCCCAACGGCATCGACCTGCGCCTGTACCGACGCGTCGACTGGGGCCGGCTGGCCACGTTCCACATGCTCGACACCCGGCAGTACCGCGGTGACCAACCCTGCGGCGACGAGTTCAACTCGGACTGTCCCGAGCGGACCGACCCCTTCCGTTCCATCACCGGAGCGCAGCAGGAGTCTTGGCTTCTCGACGGGCTGCGCGCGTCGACCGCCCGGTGGAATGTGCTGGGTCAGCAGGTGTTTTTCTCTCAGATCGATCTCACCCCCGGCGCGGGCAGCGGGTTCAACCCTGACGCGTGGGATGGCTACGTGGGCAACCGGGACCGCATCGTCGCGGCGCTGCGGGACTCGCCGGGACGCAACGCCGTGGTCCTGACCGGTGACGTGCATGCGCACTGGGCGGCGGAGGTCAAGGAACGTTTCGACGACCCGGCCTCGCCGACCGTCGCCACCGAACTCGTGGCGTCCTCGATCACCTCCCGCGGGGACGGCTCAGAGATCGAGAGCGACACCGCAGGCATCCTGGCCGATAACCCGCACATCCGCTTCTACAACAACCGCCGGGGCTACGTACGTACCCGGTTCTCCGAAGGGGAGATGCGCGCGGATTTCCAGGTCGTTCCCTACGTTTCCCGGCCTGGCGCACCGGTGCAGACCCGGGCCTCGTTCGCGGTCCTTGACGGCCAGCCCGGCCTGCAGACCGCCTGAGGTGCCTTGTGGCTGTACACGGTCGTCCGGTGGGGCGATCCGATCATGCCCGATGGGCCGCCGTTGACGCTGGCTGACACCCCGGCGACTCCGACGACGCCTTGCCCGACAACCCCGCCTCCCGCTGGCCCGACGGCGGCAATGCGCAACCCGCCCATCCGTCGCCCTGGTCTACCGCGACGGTGGCGGCCCCATCGGGTTCTGAGCCAAGACTGTTGGGGTCCGCCAGTACTGTTCGCAGCATGGCTGGTATTGCACGGTTCAGTCTGGTAGCGCTCGATTGCCGTGACCCGCGTGCCCTGGCGGAGTTCTACGCTGCGATCACGGGTTGGGAGCCCGACCGTGACGACGACGGCTGGGTGCAGCTGCGCGGTGATGGCGGCGCTACGTTGGCTTTCCAGCGTGCTCCTGGCCACCAACCTCCGGTGTGGCCGAGTGACCAGCACCCGCAGCAAGCTCACCTGGACTTCGATGTGCCGGATCTCGACATCGGTGAGGAGCACGTGCTGGCGTTGGGTGCCCGCAAGGCTGATGTGCAGCCCGGGACGACCTTCCGGGTTTACCTGGACCCGGCAGGGCACCCGTTCTGCCTCGTGCTTGATGAGCAGCCGGCGTAGTGCCGCTGGCACCTTGTCCCCGATCCATCTGATGACGGCGATGCTGACACGCATGGAGAATGGAGCATCACAAGCGGTCCGTGTTATCTCTATGCAGGCGACGCGCTCCCGACCCACCGCCACACGTCCACTACGACTCTCGACGAAACTATTTACGTTTTCAGCGCGATGCTCACTCTTATTTGAACTCTCTTAACCCTCTAGCGGGCAGGGGAACCGGCGACATCTCATCTATCCGCCATTGACCCACCCACCCGCGCGGAAGCAACCGGGTCATTGCCTCGGCGAGGCGCAACAGACCCGTACTTCATCGCGTTTCAAGCGGATGGTGAGGGCGCG
This sequence comes from Actinomycetota bacterium, assembly GCA_030862405.1. Taxonomy (GTDB): domain Bacteria; phylum Actinomycetota; class Actinomycetes; order Mycobacteriales; family Pseudonocardiaceae. Next base: position 16,716 of record JALZDU010000195.1, read on the forward strand.
GTGGTATGAGCACGGCGGGCGAGACAGCGCATCCCGACGGTACCGCTCAGCATGCACCGACACGCCCGCTCGCAGGCTCGAAAAGCTGCCGAGCCAGTTACCAATAGTGGCGTCGGGGGCCGACAGTGCGG
>JALZDU010000199.1 GCA_030862405.1 Actinomycetota bacterium
GTCCGATAGCAACGCCTGCACCGACGCGCTGATCGAACAACTCGCCGCCCTCGTCGGCGAGTCCTCGGCCGGGCTGCTGAGGGCCGGGGCGCGGCGGGGCACCATGCTGCAGCTGCTGGACGATGCGGCGGGCCGAGCACGGGAAGCCAGACGCCGGCTGCTGATGGTGATTGACGGCCTCGATGAGGACAGTGGCACCGCCACCGGTCTCAGTATCGCCGCCCTATTGCCCCGCCGACCCCCACCCGACGTGCGCGTCCTGGTCGCCAGCCGCCCACACCCCCCGATCCCCAATGACGTCGCCGAGGATCATCCGCTTCAGACGATCACGCCGAGGCAACTCGAGGTGTCCGAGCACGCCCGTGACGTCGAGCGCCGCGCCAAGCATGAACTCAAACAGCTTCTGGCGGGAGAGCAGCTACAACGCGACGTGCTGGGGTTGATCACCGCCGCTGGCGGTGGTCTCACCCTGAGTGACCTGGAAGAACTCATCGAGCAGCCGCCCTTCGAGATCGAGGTCTGCTAGGCGGGGTATTCGGACGCAGCGTCGGCAGCCGGACCGGAGCCCAATCCGCCAGAAGACGGACGAGCAGGTGTATCTGTTCACCCACGAAACGCTGCGGCTGGTGGCCGAGCAGCAATACGGCAGCAGCCTGGTCACCTACCGCAACCGGCTCCATACCTGGACCGACAACTGGCGGCAGCGAGGCTGGCCCCCCGGGACCCCGCAATACCTCCTGCGTAGCTACCCTCGCATGATCGCAAGCACTGGGGACCTGCTCCGGCTCGTCGCATGCGCGACGGACCACGTCCGCCACGACCGGATGCGTGACCTGACCGGTGGTGATGCCCTCGCCCTCACCGAGATCAGCACCGCGCAGCAGCTCATCCTCGCCCAACCCGACCCCGACCTCACCAGCCTCGCATTCCTCGCGGTCCAGCGGGAACACCTCACCGACCGCAATAGCAATATCCCCATCAAGCTGCCCGCCGTCTGGGCCCAGATTGGCGAAACCACCCGCGCCGAGGCCCTCGCCAAAAGCATCACTAACCCGTACGAGAAAGCGCAGGGGCTGACCCGACTCGCGGCGACAGCCACCACCGCTGGTGAACACGAGCGAGCCGCTCGACTCGCCAGCGAAGCCGAGGCACTCACCCAACAGATCACCAACCCGGACCGGCGAGCCGGGGTGCTGATCCGCCTAGCGACGTTGCTCATGTCCATGAGCAACGAAACCTCACAGGTTCCAGAACACGCACGCGGCCGATCGCCACTGATGGTTCGGACGCGCCATCTTCTTGCCGTAGCGCTTGTGAACGGCTCATGGACTGAGAGCGTTGCCAGCCTTGCGCACGTTGACCCGGCGGCCGTCGCTGCGCTCGCTGATGAGGTGCTGGTGCGCTGGGGACTGGATTCCTCCGACGACACCGGAGACAACCGAGAGCGCTGACGATCGATGGCCAAGCCAGCGGGTGCGTCGCGGCGGTGTTACAGGCGCTGGGGTATCCGGTGCGCGGAAGGTTCAGTCGAGGAGGTGGTCGAAGTCTCCGTTCTTGGCGCCGACGATGAAGGCGGCCATCTCGTGCTGGTCGAAGACGAGGGTGCGGGCCTTGCGCTCGGCCGGGGGGAGCTTGTCGTCCTGGAAGCCGACCAGGCCGTCGGCCATGGCGAACGACAGGCAGCCAGCGTTGCCGTTGCTGAAGGTCGACTTCAGGTACCGGCCGTTGACCAAGGCGTCGTACTGCGCGTCGTCGAGCGAGGGGTACGGGTTGAGCGTGCGGGCCACTGGGTCACAACTCCTCCATGACTGCGCGGATCAGGTCCTGGGACTCCCGGGCGGAGAAAGCCTGGGCCAGAGCCGCATCGAAGATGTACGTGTACTGCCGCACGGGGTTGCGCTCCTCGTAAATGCGCTGCGCCGTGTCGCTGTCCACGTACACCACTTCGCCGTCGAGCTCATCCGGGAATCCGAAGATCACGAAGTTGTCGGTACCGGGCAACGCTCCAGCGGTGAAGGGCAGGATGTGGATCGTCACCGGGTACTGCTGGGTCACCTCGATCAAGTGTCGTAGCTGCTCCCGCATGACCTCTCGGCCACCCACCAGGGTACGGATGACACCCTCGGTCATGACAGCCACCAGGCCCTGGAAGCCGTCCTCACCGAGCCGCTGCTGGCGCCGCATCCGCAGGTCGGCCATCCGGTCGATGTTGATCGGTGAGACGAAAGCCCGCGCGTTGCCAATCAAGGTCTCGGCGTAGGCCCGGGTCTGCAGCAGACCCTGCACGTACGCGTTGTCGTAGCTGTGCGCGGTGCTGGCGTCCTCACCGATCTCGACGAGCATCTCCACCGTCTCGGGCACGATGTCCGAGTACTCCTGCCACCAGCCCGGTTCGTCAGCCCGGCGGCGCAGCTCATCGAGCTTCTGGGCCTGCTCAGCGCCGACGTCTAGCGCGGTCACGATCCGCTCCAGGTGCTCGGAGCTGATCCGGGCGATGCCGGACTCCACCCGGGACAGGTGCGAGGCGGAGATGCCGCGCTGGCGGGGCTGGTTGGCGTTCATCAGCTCGACCAGCTTCTCCTGGTTGAGCTGGGCGTCGTCGCGGAGCCGGCGGATCTGCCTGCCCAGCCGGCGGGACCGGATCGTCTTGCGCTGCGCCACGAGGCTCTCCTTTCTAGATGCTTCACCCATATGGAGACCGGAAGATCGTGAAAGTTGCTGAGATGCTGCATGTGTGATGCCGTCGAGAAACAAGCAACTCGCGCGCAGGTTAGCCTTCCCGTCGTGGTGGGCTTCCGCGAGCCCTCCTCTGCTCGGCGCTCCGGCACATCACCAGGACGACGGTGGCCCCGACCTGACACCCGAATCGGCCGGGGTCACCGTCCACGACCGAGCGCAATGATCACCGCACCCAGCCGGCACCGCCGCAGCACGCCGCTGGTCCGGCTGCTGGCGCGGTTGGGCTGGCAGCGTGACCCGGCGGTCTGGACAGTGCCCTGCCGGGACGTCGACGGCCGCCGGGCCCGGTTGCTGATCCGGCTCTCGCCGTCTGGAATCACGATCACCAGCACCGCCGCGGGGCCGCTCCGCCTGACCACGCAACAGGTCGGAGACCTGATGATCGCCACCCGCGACGGGATCAACACGTTCGGTCTGATCGCCGACCCCGAGCACGCCGAGTCGCCGCGGGATGCCTGGCGCGACGAGGCGCCCACCGTGCCGCTCGACGGTCCGCCCGCCCAGCGGGAGGTGGTCCACTTCGAGCCGCCCCCACGCCCCACCGTGCGGGAGCTGCGCGCCCGGCTCGGAACGTCCAGCGCCGCCTGTGATCGGCCATCGCGCCGCTGACATCGGGCCACCACGCGCCGCTGACCAAGGACACGAGCAAGCCCTGGCCGCACCGGCCACGGCAGCCAGCTCGACCCCACCGAAGGGTGGTTCTCATCCCACTTCCCTGGGGCACCGAGCGTGACTGCAATGCCAGTGGCGAGTCGCCGTCGCTGGTCACCGATCATCTCGACACCCACGCTCATACATCGAAATCGTGAT
>JALZDU010000204.1 GCA_030862405.1 Actinomycetota bacterium
GTTCGACGCCGCCGGACGGCTGGTCGGGTTCAGCGCGGGCGATGGTCGAGAGGACAATGCAACCGCGGTCTCGGTCCCGGTCGTCAGAGATCCGGGCAGCCACGAGCTGCAGCTGGTCCTGAGCTTGGCTTTGCACGTTTTGTAACGGGGTAGGCGTCAAGCCCCGATCCAGAAGAAGCTTTCGGTGGCGACGAAGTTGAGGGCTTCGTTGAGCGGCATGATGACGGGCCCGAAATCGCCGGGGGTGGCCCAGGTCTCGTGGCGCCACCACAAGACCTGCACGTCATCACTCTTGTCGGTAGGCCGCAGGCGCGCGACCTGGCCGCCAGTGCGTCGGCTGTACAGTGTATAGCCCTTGTTCGCTCGTACCACCTCGACACCACCGCGCGGCCAGGGGTGAGCTTCGATCCGCTCGCGCATGGCATCAGCGCCGGCCATCGTGCCCACCTGATCCGGCATGGGTTGCCCCATCTCGGGCAGCCGCCAAAGCGGAGGCCGACGCCATGCCGGCGCCTGCGCCCGAGGTGCTGGCCGCCTGGATGCGGCCGTTCCGAGGCTACTTCACCACCGCGGTCTGGCGCCACACCCTGGTGCTGGTGGCAGGCGCCCTGCTCGCGCCGGGGCGGCGGACGGTCACGGCGGCGCTGCGCGTCATGGGCCTTGAGCAGGCCCCAGGCTTTGCCGTCCACCACCGCGTGCTCAGCCATGCACGGTGGTCTTCCCGTGCCGTCGGGCATCGGCTCTTGCTCCTGCTCGTCGCGGCCTTCGTGCCAACGGGGCCAGTGGTAGTGGGCATCGACGACACGATCGAACGGCGCTGGGGGGCCAAGATCAAGGCGCGCGGCATCTACCGTGATCCCGTGCGGTCCAGTCGTGGCCACTTCGTCAAAGCCAGTGGCCTGCGCTGGCTTTGCGTTATGCTGTTGGCTCCCGTTCCCTGGGCCGATTGCGTCTGGGCCCTGCCGTTCCTGTCCGTGCTGGCGCCCTCCGAGCGGTATGCCAGTGGGCGCGGGCAGCGGCACAAAAAGCTCACCGACTGGGCCCGGCAGGCGCTGCTGCAGACCGCGCGCTGGCTCCCCGGGCGACGGCTGATCGTCGTGGCCGACAGCAGCTTCGCAGCCATCGGACTGCTCCGCGACCTCCGCCAGCACCTCTGCATGATCTCAAGGCTGCGCCTTGATGCCGGGCTGTATGCGCCACCACCGCCACGCCGGCCGGGTATGCGCGGCCGCCCCCGAGTCAAGGGCGCCCGACTGCCGAGCCTGGCGGATCGGCTGGCCGACCCGGCCACATGCTGGCGCCGGACCAGGGTCGACCAATGGTATGGTCGAAGCGAGCGCCGGCTCGACATCGCCTCCGGCACCGCGCTCTGGCACCACCCCGGCATGCGGGTGCCGATCCGCTGGGTGCTCGTGCGTGATCCAGAGGGCAAGAAGGAGCCGCAGGCTTTCCTCAGCACCGACCTGGAGGCCGACCCATCGAACATCCTGCGCTGGTTCGTCCGCCGCTGGCGCACCGAGACCACTTTCGAGGAAGCCAGGCGACACCTCGGTGTGGAAACCCAGCGGCAGTGGTCGGATCTGGCCATCCTGCGCACTACGCCGGCGCTGCTCGGCTTGTTCTCGTTGGTGACCCTCTGGGCGACACGGCTCGCAGCGGAACGCAGCATCTTACCTGAATGCGTCTGCTGGTACCCGAAACACTATGCCACTTTCAGCGATGCCCTCGCCTTAGTCCGGAGCGAGTTGTGGGCATCGACGGCTTTCGGACCGTCGCCGGCCGGCCGAGAGATGCAGAAAATCCCAGCCGACCTGCTCGACCGCCTCATGCTCATCGCCTGCAGGCCACCCTGACGTGCAAAGCCAAGCTAATACCGGTCGATCTCCAGTGATATCTGCCGAGCGCTCGAACACAGGAGTGCGCACATGGCAGTGGAAACCAGCTTCGATATCATTGTCGCCCGGAGCCGGGTGATCGACCGCAAGCAGTGGCAAGACATGAGCGGCCTCTCCGAGAG
>JALZDU010000295.1 GCA_030862405.1 Actinomycetota bacterium
GGGGCGGGTGGGTGCCGGGACTGGCCAGGACGCCGTGGTGGTGCGCAGCTACCGTCAGGGCGACGACCTTCGCCAGGTGCACTGGCGCACGACGGCCCGGCGAGACGAATTGATGGTGCGCGTGCAGGAGTGGCCCTGGCGCGGCGGTGTCACCGTGCTGCTGGACCATCGCGCCGCGGCACACCGCGGCAACGGGCCCACCTCCAGTGTGGAGTACGCGGTCTCCCTGGCCGCCAGTGTGTATGTGCACCTGGTGCGGCACGGGCAGCGAGTACGGCTGATCACTGAGGAGGGCGTGGTGCACGCCGGTGGTACCGACGTGACCGCTCAGACCATTGACTCCGCGCTCGAAGCCCTCGCCGCGCTGCGCACGAGGTACCAGCCTGACTTCACCAGCGGTCCGGCGCTGGCCGGGGGTCAGGAGGTGATCGCGGTGCTCGGGGCGGTCGGGCCGGCAGTCGTCGAGCAGCTGCTGGCGCACCGCCCACGCGGGATGCGCAGCCACGCCGTGCTGCTCGACGTCGCAGCGTGGAGGGTTGCGGGGGACGTCTCCACTGCTGCTATCGGGGCTGATCCGGCGCACGCCGCCCGCCTGCTCGTGGCAGCGGGCTGGTCGGTCACCGTGGCCCGTCCAGAACAACCACCGTCGGTGGTCTGGAATCACCTATGCATCAGTTCTCGCAGTAGGTGGGAGGCGCTGCGGTGAACGTCCTCAGCTGGTTCGCTGCCCGGGCGCTGACCGGCCCAGCAACCGGCGCAGTGGGCGGGCTGGCCGTTGCGCTCGCCGCGACGTCATTGACCGGCCTGCTGACCGGGGCGCGCTGGTGGGGCTTGGTGGTGGTGACGACCGCAGTGATAGTCGCTGCCGGAGTACTGCTGCGGTTGCTGCGGACGCCGCCGATCGTGGTCGCGGCCGGTCAACTCGCCGCTTTGGTCGGGCTGGTCACCGCGCTGTTCACACGCAGCGGACGGCTCCTCGTGCTGCCCGGACCAGACGCCGTCACCGAGCTGGGATCGTTACTCGGGCGAGCCGCCCAGCAGGTTCGGGACGGCATACCTCCGGTACCGGAAAGCACCGAACTCATCTGCCTGCTGGTTGTCGCCTTCGGGCTGGTCGCCATTGTCGTGGACACCCTGGCCGTCTCGGCCGCCGCGCCCGCCACTACGGGGTTGGTGCTGGTGGGCGTCATCATCGTACCTGCCGCGCTGTCAGACCGGCTGCTGCCCTGGTGGAGCTTCGCGCTCGCCGCACTGGCTTTCGCGCTGCTGCTAGCCATCAATAACGCGGCACGGCCCACTACGCGCCACCATCTGGTGTGGACCGACTCAGCCAGTTCAGGGTGGCATGTCGGTGCGGCGCCCGCTGCGGTCACCGTGAGTGTCGGTGCCATGGCGGTCGCGCTGCTCGTCGGAACGTCGGTCAGCGCCGTGGGCACCGGTCAGCCAGGCACTGACAACGGCGGGCAGATCAGCGGGATCGGGTTGAACCCCTTCACCTCACTGCGCGGCCAGCTCAACGCTGGAGAAGTCGTGGACCTGTTCCGGGTCCGAGGGCTGAACCAGCGCGCCTACCTGCGGGCGTTGACCCTGAGCCGGTTCGACACGCAGGCGGGCTGGCTGCAGGGTCCGCTGGATGGCGCAGTACCGGCGGGTGGGGGCCAGCAGCCGGCCGGGCGCTTGCCGCTGCCCACCGGGGTGAGCCAGCCGGTCCCCGGATCCCTGGTGCAGGTACAGATCGAACCGATCAACTACGTGGACAATTGGCTGCCCTCATACGGTTACCCGCTGGCCTTGGAGGGCATCGGCCCGGACTGGAACTATGCCCCCGACGCGATCACCATCTTCTCCGACCGCCGCCAGCGGGCGCAGCCCTATACAGAGCTCGGGGTACTGCCGCAGCCAGATCCGGAGCTGCTCCGCGCAGCAGGGCCCGGCACCAGGACGTCGTTCACCACGGTCGATCCGCAGTACCTTGACACCGGCGGCGTCGACCTGCGGGTGGTTGAGCTGGCCTCGCAGGTCACCGCGGGTAGCCGCACGGCATTCGATGCCACTGTCGCCCTCAACCAATGGTTCAACGAGCCGGGTAACGGGTTCACCTACGACCTGCGGACCGCGCCGGGTAACAGTGGAGACGCCCTGGTGGACTTCCTGCTCACCGGTCACCGGGGTTACTGCGAGCAGTTCGCCTCGGCGATGGCGATCATGCTGCGGACGCTGGGCGTGCCGGCCCGGGTTGCGGTCGGCTTCACCCCTGGAATCTCCACGGATAACTCCTGGCTGATCACCACCGAGGATGCGCATGCCTGGGTGGAGGTGTGGTTTCCGGGCGCTGGGTGGTTGCCGTTCGATCCAACCCCCCTGTCCGACGGGCGCACCGTGGTACCGGGCTATGTAACCGCCGGTGGGACTCAACCCGAGGACGCACCGCTGCCGGCTCCGCCTCCGGCGGTCAGCACCACCGCGCCTGAGCCGGACGTGGTCACTGGAGCGTCGCAGGATCCTGGCGAGGGTGACCCAGGCTTCGGCGCTGGCGCCAGGATGGGGCTGGCCACCGTTGGGCTGCTGGCCTTCGCCGTGCTGGTGGGACTCATCCCGCTGACGGTGCGTGAGGCTCGCCGTCGGTGGCGGTTACACCTGGTCGGCGTCGGCGGACCGGACGCGGTCTCAGCCGCATGGGAAGAGGTGTTGGCTGAGTCGGCTGACCGAGGCGTGGTACCCCCGGTGAGCGAGACTGTGCGGGTGGCAGCCCAGCGGTTGGCCGACGAGCATGCCTTAGACGAATCCGGGCAAGCCGCGTTACAGACCCTGGTCGGCGCGGTGGAGCGAACCTGGTACGGCGGTACCTCTCCAAGGTCAAGCTCTACCCTGGACGCCGATCGTGAACTTTCCGGTGCTCTGGACGCCGTGCGCACCAGCTTGGCGCGGTGCGCCCCACCTACCCGGATGACCCTGCTACTTCCCCGTTCGGTGCTGCCCCGGAAACGCTGAGTGCAGAACCTTAATGGTCCTCGAAACGGCGCCGGAACCGCTGCTCCATTCGTTGGGCCAGCGTGCCCCGGCCCTGCCCGGTGGCAGACCGGTCAGGTGATGCTGCGCCTCGGCCGTCGCCGGCACCACGGCGGGAGAAGATCGCGACAACGGCACCGGCAAACATCACCAGGAAGCCAAGGACGCTGATCACCGGAATCCCCACCGGACGGACTGGAAGGATCACACCGGCGATGAGCAGCAGCAAGCCGAGCACGAAGATCGCGATGCCCTGGATCCGGCGGCGGTGGTACCGGTTGCGCATCCGGGCACCCCGGACGTTCGACGCGAACTTGGGGTCCTCTGCATAGAGCGCGCGCTCGATCTGGTCGAGCAGAC